>NZ_JAAHGT010000230.1 GCF_010672385.1 Okeania sp. SIO2F4 | reverse complement strand
CTATGTTGAGACTATCTAAGAAATTTGAATCGCTCAGTAAAGTAGCTACATCTTCACTATCAACATTAGTAGATGTAACAAAATTTATGCCTTGAGTGTTATTGGGGTCAAATACTTCTGCAAGAATACCAATAGTATCATCGTCAGCTTCTAGATCGCTAATTTCATCTATACCTTCACCAAGCGCTGTATAAACAAAGATGTCATCACCCGAATTTCCACGGAGCTTATCACTACCAAGACCTCCAACAAGAATATCATTTCCTTTCTTACCTTCGAGAGTATCTTCACCATCATCACCTAAAATCAAGTCATCACCATCATCACCCTTGATTTTATCATCACCACTACCACCAGAAATACTATCCTCATCCTTTCCACCTTTAATATCATCATCACCTTCTTGACCGAAAATCAAGTCATTATCATCATCACCATCTATCTTGTCATCACCAGTACCACCAAATATGGTATCATTACCGTCATCCCCTTCTAGGTCATCATCATCTGCTCCACCATCAATAAAGTCATTACCATCTTTACCATCAAGCTTATCTTCATCCCCACGACCACGGATAATATCATCTTCTTGGGTACCTTTGATATTATCTGTTCCGTTTGAACCAAAGAATTGAGCCATTTGTTTTTTTTCTCCTTACTAAAATCAATGCAAATTTGGAATTTTTTGCACAGCAACCTAATTTTTGACAAAAAAAATTATTAGTCAAGATTAGACCAATGTTATTTGGCATATTTACTTCTATTTTTTTGCCTCAGAGCTAGCAAAATTCCTAGGTATTACTGTTTTTATCAATGACATTCCCTATAGACATAACTATAAATATCTAGAGAATTTTCCACTTTTTCTCTGTTCCAATGCACCCTTAAATTTATTTCTCTATATCATCTTAGCCATTGCGGTCAAAAATGACAACTTTATTTATTACAGTTAATACTTTTCTATTACAGTTACCCTGAATCCTTAGAATTTAAAACCCTTAAAGCTCTTAAACTCCTTAACTGAGTCTGATGTAATAATTTTTCCGTTCTCAATTTATCCAGTAAAATTTAGTGATTGACGCAATATAAAAGTATTTGTTCCCATTCCAACAATAAATATTTATAATCTAATCAATCTTGAAAAGCAGATTCCACTATCAAACCAGAAGAAAAATATTGACTTAGTAAACGATTGATGATATTATCCAATTTCAAAAATATTTATAGTATCTATATTGTGGTAGAAGTCAAAATTTTTATTGCTTCCTGCTGATTAAAAATTACATTGATACAACTGTAAAAACTAGCAAAACACTTATTTTTTTATTAGTTAACCCACAAATAAACAAAAATAAAAAAGATATGACAGAATCAATCGCAAAGGTAAGAAAAGCTGTAATTCCAGCAGCAGGTTTTGGTACGCGGATGTTTCCAGCGAGTAAAGTTGTGAAAAAAGAACTATTTCCCATTATCGACAAGGATGGTAGGGCAAAACCAATAATTCAAATAATTGTTGAGGAAGCAATAAGTGGTGGAATAGAGGAAGTTGGAATAGTTGTACAAAAAAGCGATATCCCAGTATTTACAGACTATTTCCAAGCTCTCCCCAGTTATTATCAAAAGCTCTCTGCGGAAAAACAAGAATATTGTCAATATTTACAAAATTTAGGTAGCAAAATTACTCTCTTAACTCAATCTGAACAAGCAGGTTATGGTCATGCAGTTTTCTGTGCTAAAGAGTGGGTGGGAGATGAACCTTTTTTGCTATTACTGGGAGACCATATTTATGCTTCTGATGTGGAAAAAACCTGTGCAAGTCAAATTTTGCAAGTCTACGAACAGGCGAATCAAAGTCTAATTGGCGTGAGAATTATCCCAGGAACAGAAATACATCATTATGGTTGTATTAGTGGAAATTTAGTTGCCGACGGTCTAATTGATATTGATACAATTTATGAAAAACCAGACCTAAATTATGCCAGAGAAAAACTTCATGTATCAGGGATGAAAGAGGATGAATTTTTAGGAGTTTTTGGGATGTATGTCTTGACAACAAAAATATTTGATTATCTAGAAGAAAACATTAAACAAAATGCTAGGGAAAAAGGAGAATTTCAACTGACATCTTGTTTGGATAAATTGCAAAGACTGGAAGGAATGACAGGGTATTTAATGAAAGGGCGATGTTTTGACACCGGGATGCCAGATGTGTATCGGCAAACAATGATTGATTTTCGTAATGATTGACGGAAAAATCTGAAAACTCGGAAAAAAACTGACTATAAAGATTGATGATTTAGCATCATAATTATTTGCTCAATTTTTTCTGGGTATTGAGATTTATGATTTTTTGATTAATATCAAGTCTGATAGCATCAGTATTGTATAGTGGAGGTAATATCATGTCCGGTAGAACAGTTATAATTAGGCTCGTAGTTGGGCTTTAGCCCTAATATAAGTATTGCTTGGGCTAAAGCCTAACTACAAACAAAAACTTTGTTATAAGTAATTACCCGAACATGATATAAGTAGGGCTGGCTGAATAAATCTAAAAGTATTTATATATAAAGGTTATAGTCTTTTTTCATCCCGAAAAAGAGCAACTTTTCCAGCTAAAACTACCAAAAAGTTAGGATTTTAGGGAGACCAAGGGTAGAAAAATCAAGGAACAATTATTCCTCCTACTTTCTCTGTCTTCCCACCCTCCCCACACTCTGCTTTATTCAGCAAACCCTAAGTAAGAAGTGAGAATTTATATCATATAATCCCCTAATAATTAGATAGATTTAATTTGAATTAATTGATACTAATTACAATGGAATCTCAACAACAAATTCTACCCCTTTTCCTGGAGCAGAATTAAAACTTATTTTGCCCTGATGTTTTTCCACAACAATTGAATAGCTAATTGACAAACCTAAACCCGTACCAGAACCCACTGGTTTAGTAGTAAAAAATGGGTCAAATATCTTCTTTTGATGCTCTAGACTAATACTAGGACCATTGTTAGCAATTTTGATCTTTACAGTCCGGTTTGTGGTAATTTTCGTAGTAATAGTAATAGTAGGTTGCTGTTCTAATTCACTCTCATTTTTTCTCATATCTTCCAAAGCATCAATAGCATTACTCAAAATATTCATAAATACTTGATTTAGTTGTGACGTGTAACAGTTAACCAATGGTAGCTCCCCATAATTTTTAACCACCTTAATTTCCGATTTTCCTCTTTGAGAATTGAGTCGATTTTGTAAAATCAGTAAAGTGCTATCAATACCATCATGAATATTTACAGGTTTCATATCCGACTCATCTAATCTAGAAAAATTCCGTAGGGATACCACAATTTTTTTAATTCTTTCAGAACCACTTTTAATAGAATTTAGTAATTTTTCCAAATCTTCAGTTAAAAAATCTAAATCGATTTCTTCTCTTAATTGTTCTATTTTAGCTGTATTATGAGGATATTCTTCTTGATAAAGAGCGATAAAACTTAGCAAATATTGACTATATTCAATAGCGTGATTGATGTTGCCATAGATAAAATTGTTGGGATTATTAATCTCGTGAGCAATTCCGGCTACCATTTGCCCGAGACTAGACATTTTTTCTGTTTGAATTAATTGAGCTTGAGTCCTTTGTAATTTTTTGAGAGTTTCAGATAAACGTAGATTTTTTTCGTTTAATTCTTCCGTGCGTTTTTTAACTTTATCCTCTAAGGTATGACTATATTCTTCTAGTTGATTTTTAGCGACAGATAAGTTTTCATAAAGCTGGGCATTTTCTAGGGAAAAAGCTGCTTGAGTAACCAGAACTTTTAAGACTGCTAGGCGCTCCCTAGTAAAAGCTCCTAGAGTGAGATTATTTTCTAGATATAATATACCAATAAATTGACCCCTATTCATAATGGGAATACATAAAATACTCTTGGGTTGATAGTTTTGAATGTAAGAGTCGGCAGCCAACTTAGTTTCATTAGTAGCATCATCAAGTACAACAGTTTTTTGAGTACGCGCCACATAATAAATCAGGGAAGTAGGAAGCTCCGAGGTGGAGTCAATAGGGAGACACTCTCTTGCTGTTAGTTGTAATTCTTGCTCTTGGTTACTATCACGAATAGCTCTAGCTTCTATGACTAAATTTTCTCCGTTACTTAGGATTAAATAACCTTTTTGAGCAGCAGCATTTTCGAGAGTAACTCGCATCAAAACTAAGAGTAAATTCTCTAGTTGAATTTCTCCGGAAATTGCTTGAGTTGCTTTGATTAAACTGCTGAAGTCAAGCGCGACAGAACTGTCACTGGTTGTATAAGTGATAGTTTCAGTAGTTAAGCTACGAGTAGAATTAGGTTCTGGTTGCTGTAGTGGTTTAAGCAGTTCGCCGTAGGATTTTTCTAGGTGTTTGAGTTTAGCAGATGCTCCCCACTGAGCATAAGCATAGTAAGCTTTGATCAAATATGCTTGGGCAATAGTTTTCTTATTCCACTCTAGATAAAATTTAGCGGCGAGTTCGTTAGCGAGAGCAACTTCTTGAATATATTCGTTTTCTGTGGCGCCAGCGATCGCTTGTTCATATAGTTCTATTGCTTCTACATAGTTATTAAGCACTCGATGTTTTTCTGCTTCCACTAGATGAAATTTATGTAAATAATTCATTGGAGCATGGTGCGCCCAGATTTTCATCTGTTCCTGGTTGGAGGTAATTTGTTCTAACCACTCTTGTTGTTCTGTTTCTGAACCTTGATTGTAAAGAGCAAGTTGAATTAAAGAACCATAAAAATAAAAAAGTGCCTGGATATAGTGAGAGGTAACTATATGGAGATTTGGTTGTGTTGCTAGAGAAATTTTGAGAGACTCCTGATAATTACCAAACAGATAACACAAATAAAGTTTGTGGAAATTTAGGTATACCAGTGTTTGAGGATCTTGAGGCTGTGTTTTTGTCTCATCAAAAGCTTCGCCAACTAACATACAGGGATTTGCACGAGGGTTGATTAAGTTTAGAATAGTTTGTTGATTTGTTTGTAACCGCGTTATAAAAGTTTCTTGTTTGATTTGAACAACAGTATCAATAGCATCATCAAGTTTCTGAGCAAGTTCTGTTAATTCTCCCCCAATATAGTAGGAATGAAGACAGTGTAAAAAGATATTGTAAGCAGCAAATTCTAAGTCTCCCCTAGATAAGGTAAGGGAATAGCCTTCTAGGAAAGAGGGTAAGGTGTTTCGTAAATGTTCTTGCCAATGGCGAAGATGGTGGTTTGCTACTGTTACTCCTTTGATAGCATCTCCACCGCAGGACTCAAATACGTAATATGTTGCCTGAGATAATTCATAAGCTGCTTTAATTTCTCCCTTGATCCACAGCATGATTCCGTAACAGGTATACCCATAAGCAGAAGCAGATGTATTTCCCCACTTGATAGACAAAGTAACGATGGCAAAAACGATACTTGACCATAGGGGGGAACCGCTAAGGAAAGCTGAACCTCCAATTAATCCAAGAATTTCCATTACAACTTGCTTTTCGGTATTGGTCATCTGTGGAAGTTTTTTTAAGTCTTCAATGGAGCGATCGCCTAAACATGACTGAATTTCTTCTATTCCAAAAAGTAAGTCTGCTTCTTCTGGTCTGGGGGATAATTCTAATCCTAATTTTTTGAGAATTATTGTGGCAATATCGATACCTTTTATAAGTTGGTATTGAGCAAATTCTGCCTGAATTTTGGCTATGTATGCGGGAACTTGGTCTAATAAATTTTTCGCTTGTTGCTGTACAATTTGAGCTAGTTGTTCCATCTGCTCATAGTCGCCGATCAAATACCTAGCTTCTGCTGCTTCTAAATATAGAGCTAATGTTAATTCATAATTCCTTTCCCAACTATTACCTTCTAACAATTCCAGACCCGTATTCAAATAATTCACCGTCGCATTATAAGCAGTAGAAACTTTAGCTTTCTTTCCCGCCATTAAATTTAACTCAGCTAGTTGTTCTTTTTCCCTAGGTTCCTCAATTAAATCTACCCCATAATTTAACTGATTAACTATATCAAAAATTTTCTCTTGCCTTTCCGTTTCAGGAATATTTTCTAATAATAATCGCCCGATTTTTAAATGAGTTGCTTGTTTTTGCTCTTCCGGTATTAACAAATAAGCAGCTTGCTGTATCCTGTCGTGCAAAAACTTATAACTTGCATCTGTTTCTCTTCCCTGAAAATCTGTAGATATATTTGAGTCTTGAGAACTATAAAACTTATACACTTCTGTCACCGGTAAAATTAATCCTTCTTGCAATCCCTCCCACAAATTCTTTGCTGTTTCTACCACATATTTTTCTGATACAATACCTAAAGTTTCTAAATTAAACTTATTACCTATACAAGCTGCTAATTTCATTACCTCTTGAGTCTGTGGTGACAATTTTTGCAGACGAGTTGCCATAAACTCCACCACATTATCTGTCAGAGACAATAATTTTACTTGAGTAATATCACATTCCCAATAACCCACCTCATAATTAAACGTAATTAATTCTTCTTTGTACAATGCTTTGAGAAATTGAGTAATAAAAAAAGGATTTCCTTGAGTTTTTTGAGCTACCAACTCCGCCAAAGGTAATGCTATTTCCTCAGAACAATGAAGTGTATCTGCTACTAAGGGGTTTACATCAGAAATTAGTTCCAGAGGTTTTAAAGTAATAGTATTAATAATTGCTGCAGTTTTGACAATTTCTTCTAATGTTAATATTAAGGGATGAGTTGGATTTACCTCATGATCCCGATAAGCTCCTAACAATAATAAATATTCACTATTTTTTTCACTCATTAACAACTGCATCAACTTCAAAGAACCTGTATCTGCCCACTGTAGATCGTCCAAAAAAATTACCAACGGATGCTCTTTAGTCGCAAAGATTTTAATGAATTTTAAAAATAGTAAATTAAACCGATTTTCCGCCGCAATTCCTGATAATTCTTCCACCTCTGGTTGAGGAGAAATAATCAATTCTAGTTCGGGAATAACTTCAATAATTACTTGCCCATTTTTACCCAATGCTGAGAGGATTTTACTCTTCCATTCCTGTAATTTATTTTCCGTTTCACTCAGCAATTCTCCCATTAAATCCCGAAATGCTTGTACAAATGCACTAAAAGGAATATTGCGTTGAAATTGGTCAAATTTTCCTTTAATAAAATAGCCTCGTTGACGAACTATTGGTTTATGAACTTCGTTTATTACTGCTGTTTTTCCTATTCCTGAAAAACCAGCTACTAACATTATTTCACTGCCACCTTGAGCCACTCTTTCAAAAGCATCTAATAAATTCTCAACTTCACTTTGGCGACCATAGAGTTTTTCGGGAATACTGAAGCGGTCTGAAATATCTCGCTTTCCTAACTCAAATGCAGGAATTTTTTCTGTTTCTTGCCAATATTTTAAACAGGTTTCTAGATCCTGTTTTAATCCGAAAGCATTCTGATAGCGGTATTCTGCATTTTTGGCGAGCATTTTCAGAATAATATTACTGATAATTTGAGGTATTTCTGTGTTTAATTCAGTAGGTGGAGTCGGTTCTTTCGCAATATGAAAATAAACTAATTCTATGGGGTCTTTTGATACAAAAGGTAATTGACCTGTAAGTATTTCGTAGAATGTAATTCCTAAAGAATAAAAATCACTCCGGTAGTCGATACCTCGGTTCATTCTTCCTGTTTGTTCTGGAGACATATATGCGAGGGTGCCTTCAAGAACATTAGGGTTGATAATTTCTTGAGTTTCTCTTGGTAATAATGTGGAAATACTAAAGTCAATTAATTTCACTTCTTTTGTGTCTGGGTTAATCACAATATTAGAAGGTTTAATATCTTTATGAATAATCTGATGATGGTATAAATCTTCTAAAATTTCCACTATTGAAATTGCCAGTAAAAGAAAATTTGGCAGGTTCAGTTTTTGATTACTCAGGTATTTTTTGAGGGATACTGCCCCTATATCTTCCATAATTAGGGCATAACCATTTCCATATTTTTCTAGGGACAGAGGTTTAACAATTCCTGATAAATTCAGATTTTTGGTAATTGTATATTGATGCCGAAACTGTAATAATTCCCAAAATGTAGGGTATTCTTTATTGAGAACTTTGATGACTACTGGTTGTTGATTTATTGTATTTAATCCACGATAAACCTTAGTTCTGGTGCCTGTATAAATTTGTTGAGTTATATTATAATTAGGTAGTTTAATCATGGCAAATTCAAGCAATTTATGGCTAATTAGGAACTATAGAAGTTTCGAGCAATAACAGTTTTTTTCTTCTTATTTACTCTATGGCAATCACTCCTATATGTGTACAATTAGTCTATTTTTGAGTATCAAATCAGTCTAATTCGCTTCTCGAGGCTTCCAAAGAAACAAAATTATTTACTAGAGATAATTTTACTATTATATCACTTGATTTATCTATACAAGTTCTGAAAATTTTATATTAGACTTGTCGCTTTATAACTAACAAAACTGGCAAACCCAAGTCAAGTAAGAATTTTAGCTATTCCCAATTTCAAACGTCTGGAATTACGCTGTGTTTTAATTTGAGCGATTTTTTCCGTCTATTTAGCGACAAGTCTATTATACCGCTACGCAAATACATTAGGAAATTCCTCTGTTCTCTATTCCCTATTCCCTGTTGCCTTACAACCAAAATTTATTGTTGTAACCAAAAGACGTAGTGCTATATGTCCGCTGGTATTGTTTGTATAAATCCAGGCGTGAATATCTACAGGAAATTTAAGTTTTTTCCTGCTTTTAAGCCTTCTCTCCTAGATAACTAAAGCCTCCTTCCTTACCGAAACATTAAGGTATAATACCAATTACCATACATTAATGCTATACTTCAACACCTCAATAATTACCAAGATTTTTTGTCTTTTTTTAACAATTATTAGTCGGTTAGTATATATTTTTCCTACTTTTAACCTCTCCCGTACGGACGTTGCATGCAACGTCCCTACTACTTCCCACACTTCCCCACCCGATCGGGTATAGCATTCTTTTTGATAAATGGTATAAAGCCTCTCCATTCATGGAGAAAAAACGGTCGATTGGATATGACGAAGAAACCTCGCCATATCCAATCGACCAAGAGAAGAAAAAAATTCCTTTGAGCAAAATCCTATCCGTTATAGGAAGAGGTAATTATTAATTATTAATTATTAATTATTAATTGTTGAACCATACTTTATAATACCAATGCTACCAGAGATAAAATTAGCTAATAATTGTCGAATTATTTTAGATATCTCCAGAAAATAAACTTGCTATTTATTGAGCATCAGCAATAAAAGTAAGAGTTCCTGAAAAAATCATTTTCCGTACCTTTTTGCTAAAAATATCTTGCCTGTTCCCAGTTAGGAATGAAAATTAAACAAGTGTCATAAATTCTGGATATTATTTAATTTTCATTCCTTAGGCATTTTAGAGAAGATTCCTCATGCAGTATGTATTTTAGCCATGCTTACTCAATTTTTGACTCTGTTTAGGCGATCGCCATTTATCAAAAGATAATTAGATCATTGAGAAAAGTCTGAAACAAGGTATTTTCGTTCCGACTCAGATAAGAAAAAAGTACAATGCCTAACTAACTAACTAAGTTCTCAAATACTCCTGTATTTGTTAAGTCCTCAACCAAAGAATAAAGATCCTTCTGAGAGATCACTAACTTGAATATTGTTCAGCACAGATAGCTCAATACCAGAGATGGAAATTACCGTATCTGCACCTCTTTGGATAATATCTAAGTCATTGACTGAACTAACACCAATGCCACCAACGGCAATTTGATCGATTCCCACTTCAAAATCAGTAATCGTGTTACTTGAGGTCGGGAGTCCAGTAGTGCTAATCCAGAAGATATCCGATCCTTCCCCTCCAGTCATAATATTGTTGCCACCCTCAAGAATCATAAAGGTATCATCTCCTTTTCCCCCCAATAAACTATCCCCTTCTCCAGCAAAAAAGGTATCATTCCCCCGATTACCGTAGAGACGGTTGTTACCTAGAGTGCTTGGAAACGAAGGAGCAGTCCCTTGACTAGCATCTATTAAATCATCACCATTTCCAGCAAAAACACTATCTTGATTACCATCAAAATTATCACTAGGATCGGCTGCATCAAAGATATTGTCGCCCGAATCTCCAAAAATATCCTCTTTTTCGGCTTCTATAGCTGCAGCTCGAGCTGGAGCTGGTTCATTTGTGTTGGATACAAGGTCAGTTGCTTCAGTAAATCGATAAATACCTTCAATGGGTTCAAAAATGACATTATCTGGAATCTGGTCTGGATAAAAATTGGTAAAACCAATCATTAAACTAGCACGAGAAAGGAGATAGTCGGGTTTAACTTCTGGTTCAGCACTATGACCAATACTAAAACCAAAAGGAGAACGGATTGTTTCTAAAACATCATCAAAAGTTGGAGCTTCAGTAATAGGCAGACCGCCTTGGGTATAGTAAGGTCCAAATTCTTCAGGTCGGTTAATGTTATAAGGAGCTTCTGTAAAGAATGCTCCTCCTTTCCCTTGTTCATCAAGTAATTGGTCATAGGCAAATTCAAAGGTAAAACTTCCGGTCCCATCTGGGTTCCCTTCAAATACTGGCGTACTAATTTGGTGAACAACAGGCAAAGCAAGAGCTATATCTTCGATGCCGTCATTGTTAACATCAATGCCTGTATTAGTTTCTGGAATTGTCTCAAAAATATCAAACTCATTACCAATAAGATCCCCAGTTTGACCATCGTACCAAAAATTACTTTCAACTGTATTAATACGGGTTAGTATCCAAAGTTGCCATCTCGCATCTTCGATGGATACTGGATATTGATTGTAAGGTGTGGAAGCATCATTTTCTCGAGCAATATCTATTCTGTAAGGTAACCCTGTAAAATCAGCTTCCAAAACCACTGTATTTGCTGACTTCGAGTAAGTTAATGTCACATCAACCCCACCCTCTAACATTTCTGGGGTAACGATATCAAGTTCATCAGTAAAAGATGTTCGAGCTGCAAGTAAAGGAAAACGAATTCGCCCTTCATCATCAGGAGCAAATTGAGTCGTTAGATTAATAAAGGCATTGGTCAGACTTTGAGTGGCAAGCTCTGGATTAAAAGAGCGATATTCTTCGAGATTAACAGATTCGGCAAACTGTCGTCCCTCTTCTAAGCCAAAATTTTGGAGATGAAGTAAAGCTTCAGAATTACTAAGATTAGCTAGATCGGGGTTAGCTTGTTTGTAAAATTCTAGATCGACAAAGGGAGAAAATAAACGACCTTCTTCGATCCCTATTTCAAGTAAGTGATCTAAAGCTGCCTGATTAGTCAAATCCACAAGGTCTGGATTAGCCACCCGTTTATAATAGTCTAAATCGATAAATGGGGAAAATTGCAACCCTTGATTAATTCCTACATTGAAAAAGTGGTCTAATCCACTAGCAAATTCTCCCA
>NZ_JAAHGT010000023.1 GCF_010672385.1 Okeania sp. SIO2F4 | reverse complement strand
TAGTTTTTCGTACCTCATGCGTAAGTCCTGATAAATTTTTTCACTCCTGCTTTTGGCGTCCTTATGAACTCTCAAGAACCTTTCAAATAGTCGATATTAGACATCTCCAATAATAAAAAAGAAAATCAATTATCGTACAGAAATCATCAATTATTTCTCCCTACTCCCTCTTTTATGGAGATGCGTTACATTTCATTAACACACCCTACTGGACTGACACTTTTGCACTGCAAACTAGATTTAATAGTTTAGCTTGAGCTGATTCTAATATAAAATCTCGCATATATGTGCTAGCATTAATAATTTATACTCCGATTAATTCTCCGGCAGCATTTAATTCAGCCGTGACGTTTGGACTAATTTCTACACTTCCTGCTTCTGCTTCTTCAGAGATTAGGAGGTGCAGAATATCTTGTTCTTTAAAATAGTTCATTTGTGGGAATTGCTGTTTGATATTAGACATTTGTGATAAACCGTCCAGTTTTTAAACGAAGAAGATAAGATGTCCAAATAATTTCCGGTATTGGTTCATCATTTGCGATCAACATTAAAATGGTAAGTTGGGTAGAACAAAAATGAAACCTAACATCAAATGAATTAATTTTCCCATAATTGAGTTGAACAGGCAGAGGGTAGTTTTTTTTTGTTGTTGGGTTGAAGAATGAAACCAAACCTACAAGATCGTGATCGCACTAATCACAAACCTTGGGCTTTTTACCTTCATAATACTCATCAATAGTAGGTTGTCCTACGCAATCAGTTTTCATCAATGAATATTGTTCTAAATTATCGATGTATTTTTTCCATGACTTTTTCCATTTTTGAATCTCTCGTTTGAAAGTCCTTACTTTCATCCCTGTATGTCCATGAAATTCAGGAATAGGATTATCTCTGAAATATTCAATATAATCTAAACCGTGGCTTCCTTCATGAAATCCTAAACTCCTGTTTTTTCCAGTAGTGCCTTTTCCATAACCGGATGGGGTAGCCTCAGTCAATAAGTTCCCTTGATTATCTTTTCCATATAGCGTTTGAATAGTGAATTTTGGAAGCTTAGGCTTGTCAAAAGAGACAATTTTTCCACCTCTATAATTGTATTTTTTTATACCGAATTTGCTCATATCTATTTTCGTGTGAGCACCTCTTCCACTTTTTCGACCATCGGGCAAAATGGTTATGCTGATGCCATTGACAACAAACTTAACTTTCCCGTTCAGAGGATCAGTATTTTCCCCAAGAGGGATTGGTGTTGAAATACCCATATTTTTAATCTGAGGCATCGCCCAAACTGGTATAAGATCCGAACAAGTTAAATACAAATCCTGTGCTGTTTCTTTCATAAATTTGCTGGCACGTTTAACAAACTTTCTTAGAGAACTTTTATACGCTTGATTCAATTCTTTCATCAAAGATGTATCTTGCGGAATTTCCTCTTGAATTATCTTTGTTCCCTCCATTAACCGTCTTCTCCACCATGAGAGAACATACTTTACTAACTTAAGATCAAACTTTTTAACAGATTCATAGTATTGGGAGCGACTTTTCAGATACTCAATTTTCTTCAAAACCTTATCTTGGCTAGTTGATTCTTTTACAGGTTGAAGGCGAATATCTGTACTTTGCTGAATCGTATGAGTCAACTCATGCGCCGTCAACGCATCTTTCCCAGGAGCTTTCCCCTTACTATAATAAATATCATTCCCATGAGTAAACGCCTGCGCCCCTAGCTGCTGATTCATTTGAACCGCAGCACTTCCCGTATGCACCCGCACATCAGAAAAATCTGCTCCAAACCGAGGTTCCATGAAGCCTCTCACCTCATCAGAGAGAGGATGACCACCGCCTTTTTCTCCTGCTAACTGACTTTCTAAACTTTGACTCCCGCCGTCTTGCTTTTGCGTTTCACTGATTTGACGTTGAACCACAGGAGTAATACCATCAACCAGCGACTTTTCCTGTAGGGTTTCTTCTTTTTCCCCTATTTCCTGCCGTTGAACGTTCTCAGCTGTAGGGTCAGGCATGGACATTACTTTAGTGGCCATATTGTCCGCTTCCTGCTCGTATTTATCCCCTGGTTGTCCAATAGTCAGTTTAGTCTGTATTCCTGCTTGCTCCTGCTCAGAGTCCTGAGATTTCAGTTGAACAGTTGCCTCTGATTGCATTTGCAGGGTTTTATCTTCTTCTTCCTCTGACAGCTCTTCCCTTTGTAGAGTAGGTTCAGACTGCATCTGAAGATTTTCTTCCTCCTCCTCTGGCATCATTTCCCGTTGAACAATCAGTTCAGACTTAGTTTGAAGCTTTTCATCTTCTTGCTGCTTGAACCTCTGAGCTTCAGCCATTTGAACTTTCATCATCCGTTGTAGCGGTGTATCGACTCGTGCAGCTCTTTGTCTAATCAATGTTTCGAGGTCAGGCTGTTCTGGCTTTCGTTGAACAGACTCATTGGCCTTCATCTGGAGGCTTTCTTCTTCTGTCTCTGAGGCTTGTCTTTGAACAGTTTGAGGTTGAGCTGAAGTGCCATACAGATGAGGATTTGCAGCTTGGTATCGTGCCGCCCGTTCTCGCATTGTTTGTATGTCTTGGGGCTGTGGCTGACTTCTAGGAGTTGCTAAAAAAGGACGGCTAGCAAATGGACTTCTTTGTCCAGCATTGGTGTTGGTATCAAGTCCACCTATTTTCTTAGGCTTGACAAAATCATGACTCATGGTTGTTTCAGTTATCAGTTAGCAGTTATCAGTTATCAGTACCTCTTGTAATAGGGAGGCTTGAAACCTTGGTGGATACGTTGCGATGAGGCTGCAATAATTACTGAAAATATACCATAATTCAACCCAATTGCCACATAATCTTTACAAAAGTTTGCTAAATTTACTGCTGAAGTTTGGGTTCTGTTGTCAACTTGATGGACTAAATGATGTAATATGTACCCATTATCGGATAGATAATTCCTTTCTCTAGGCATTGCTTGTAATGCCAAAAAACTCTAGTCAATAGTGTGGCCAAATATTGCCATACAAAAGTTCCATGATTTATTTTTCCCAGGATGGCAGAACAGAGGTAATTCAAAGAAAATTCTGCACTTCAAGCCTCCCTATTACAGGAGGGACAGATAACTTATAACTTAAATGACAGAACAATCTTTTCCTAAACCTTCACCTAATCCCTTAGATCGTCTTCATGTTACAGACGGTTTAATGATCAATGCTCAAAGGTGGCGTTTAGCTCATCACTATTCTCGCAGACGGCAAAATTTACATTATCAATCCCTAAATCAACCTGGAATTGTTTGTGGGTTAGGGGTACATCCAACTCAAGCACCTCCTGGCGTACAGTCAAAATTTCAAACGGGGTGGTTGATGATTAAACCAGGAATTGCAATTGATGGTGAGGGAAATCCAATTATTATCGATCGCCCGATGGAATTTAGGATTAACGATCCTAAACCTTCCAAACTTGAACCCATTTTTGTCTATTTAGTAGTTAGTTATGTCGATCCAGAAGAACTTAGCTTGAGAAATGATAATGATGTTGTTCGAGAAACATTTCGGATCGATCAGAAAACTGACCCCCCTAGTCATCTAGAAGTGGAAGTTTGTCGCATAAACTTGCAACCAGGGAATGTTCAAATTAAGCAACCCAACGATGTTTTATTTCCTCAAGTTAACGATATAGATTTACGCTATCGAATTCTAGCACGATCGCGTCCTCAAATTGCGATTGAAACAGCAATGTTATCCCCTAAAGCTTCTGGAGGAATGATGTCAGAAGCGGAAGGAAAATATTGTCAAGATAATCTGGCTTTTCTGATGCGTTCGGTAGAGTCACTTGACCCCAGAATGCAAGGGATTTCAGAAATTCAACAAATACGCCTTAATCCCAATGAAACTATTGATTTCGATCTACTATATTTAACTGAACAACAAACTTTTGAGTTGGGGAACGAGCAGATAGAAATATTAGAAAATTATCTAAAAAGTGGGGGAACTGTATTAATTGAAATTCCAATAGATAACGATATTAATCAAAATTATAAAGATTTGACAGATTGGGCAACAGAAGAATTTAATCTTAATTTTATTAATTGGGAACAACTCCTTCCCGAGCATTTACTAAAAATTCATCCATTTCTCTTTGCAATACCTCCTAATATTAACAATGAATCCATTCAACTTTTTGTAGGAGGCGGAATGATTATAATTATTGGCCATTTATCACAAGCCTGGGGAATCAACGAACATATACTACCCCGCAATGAAATTAGAACTGCGCAAGAATTTGGAATTAACTTACTTTATTTTGCTTGGTATAGACGACATCAAACTCAATTGTTAGAGAAATTATCCGGCGAATAACCTGTTAGTATATTCACCTAAAATTCCCTTACAATGTTTAATTCATAGGTGCAAAAAGCAGGTTTATATTCTTCAATAATTTCTCGCACTAATGACTCATCAATTTGATTGGGAAACTCAACTTTTAGACGAACAATAAAGTGATAAGCACGTCCTCCACCAAGCATTGAATCTTGATTAACACAAGCTTCTCCCAAAACAAATCCTTTCTGAAAATCTTCCCACAAACTAATATGTTTTTCCGCTTCAGGGAGGTCTTCATCAAGGGGTAAACCTGTAAGCAGATGTAGATAGAATCGTAAACCTTTACGAGTTCCATGCCAACGGTAAAGGGTGACTGCATTGCGAATCAAACGACGCTGAATTTGAATTGGCCAGTGAGAATCCATTTTCCAGCCTACCCACTGGGCCAGAAAGGGAAGCAGTGCTTCAGGTGTGGTTAGAGGGTCAAGATAAGCCCATAAATTATCAGTGGTTTGGACAGCCGGATCGTAAGTTTCTTCTAGGATTTTCAAGAAACGACTTAGGAAATCCGCTTCACGATAAATAACAGGTAAAAACTCAAGATATTCAATGCGGGGACGAATTTTTAAGTCAAAAACTTGATAGCCAATTAATTTTTCATTTGGATTGTTTTTGTAGGCTAAAATTTGAGCTGAATAATTAATTTCTAGTTTGTCATTTTCTGAGTTTATAGCTTGTTGATTTTCAAAGAAGTTTGGCGGAAAATTAAACTCTATTTCAATATCTTGTCGCTGTTGAGGGTTAATTGTTAATTGATGACTAAATCCTTGAACTACTTCTGATTGAGTTGAACCATTATTAATAGTTTCTTGATAAAATTGACACCAATCAGGAGAAATTGCTGGTTGAAATTCAAGTTGCAAATAAAGGGTTAGATGTTCTTCAGACTGATTTTCTAACCGCAGCAGAATTTCACTTGGTTCTCCTGGGGAAACTTGTAGTTCTATTTTGCTTGCATCTACACTTTTACCGCGAGATATAGCAAACTTTCCCATACTTCTATTATCGGTAAGCTGCATCGCAGTCAATTGCAGGTTAAGAGTTGGAGGAGAGTTTGCTTGAGTCATTTCAGTTATCAGTTATCAATTACCAGTACCTCCTGGAATAGGGAGACTTAAAATACTTAATTTTCTTTTTTTATCCCTTTTAAAGGCTATGCTTTATCAACATCTTTCTTAACATAAAACGTGACAAAATAGACAAGTTGTGTATTTGCGATTAAATGGATATTTCGAGAGAGTAAACGTATTTAATTAGAGGCTTTTCTCCTCCCCCCCATCTCCCTATCAGAAAAGGTTTCTAGAAGCTTTTTGTAAACTCATAAAAACCTCTCTCCAAACCTCTCTCCTACGAGGAGAGAGGCTTATTAACCCCCATTCCCTTGCAGGGAAGGGGGGCAGGGGGGTTAGGTTTTTAAGATTCATCGGTTCCATGCAGTACTTCTCAAACAGCTTCTTAGGAGTTCCCGATCAGGGATAGCTTTAAAAGGGAGGTTTGAGACCTGATTTTCTGGTCATCCAAATAAATCTATAGGACTTACGCAAAATATCAAATCACACACCATCTGTAGGGGCGATGTCCTACGGAATGCTCCGCAAACGCGAATCACCCCTACTAGATATGGCGGTTCTGCGTAAGTCCTGATCTATTTATTATCCTCTATTAATTCTATCTCATGAGCGGTTCTCCGTTCCTCATTTTCGTCTTGATTATCCCAAGAACAGACAACTCCAAATTCACTCGGATAAATCACTGGTTCAGGAATAGGTGCAACACTCCAGTTCTCTCGATCTTGTTGACGAATTCCCCTCAGCTCTACCGCTTTTAAATAAAGAACATGGGGAATTTGTTGATAAAATTTTTGACAATAGGCAATTACATCAGATGGATAAACCGGATGTCCTAATGGCCAGCCTTGACCTTCAGTTCCCCCTGTAATGGGGTTGAGAAACCGATACAGTCGTTTGAGAAATTGAGAGCTAACATATCCTCGATCCGCATCTTGACCCACAATAATAATTACTTTCACTTTAACCCCAATATATTTCGGTTCCCGTAGCAGAATTTGTACTCCTAAAGGTTTGCGCTCGTTCAAATAATCTTTAATTTTTGTAGCTACTTCATCATTCAGCTTTAATTCCTGGGGAGATAAACCCCGACTCAAATCCTGAATATCTGCCTGTGGTATTGTTAAAATACACACCTGACCAGGCTTAATGGCATCTGGTTCTGTCCACTGTTTATCCATTTCCATGTTCGCATCCAAACAATGAGCGCGAGCCACATCTACATCGGGAACTCGCATCGCATGGTATTCAAAATCATCGCGAGTAATGGCCCGTTGACTAGAGCGCAATAGTCCCGGAACTCGCAAAATTGCCTTTTCCAGAGACTCCGGTTCCGTACCTCCCGTCGCTGCTTCGTAATTGATTACCTGCTTAACGTAGGGAATTGCTGAACGCAATACTGTCAGCATTTCTGCCTCAACATTACCTTTAGTTCCTCCTCCAGTGCGGTAAGCTTTTAGATAAATTTCTGCTCCTGGTGGTGGTACTTGACCATATTGACGCTCTTGAGGATTGGTTTCCGTTTCAATATCCATTGGAGGAAGCGCATTCAAAGCAGTTTCTGTCCCTCTAAACTGAGTCTGGAGGCGATCGCTAGTTTGGAAACGAGTTCGTACCTCAGTTTGTCGCCGGAGTTGAGTTGGTTCGCGGATTAGGGGACCAAATTGAACAATACCTGTTTGAGAATCAATAATATAATGGCGATCGCTTGCTCTAGAATCTGCGAAATCTGATACTTCTGTCCAAGGTTCGCGGGGTTGGCGATCGCCGGGGGGCTGAATTTCGATATACTCTGTACTGGAGCGTTCGAGAACGGGCGTTCCTTGCAATTCAAAAACTTGACCTGGTTTACCGTTACTCACCCCTAGTAGTTCATCTTTAACCCAAACACATTGAGTAGCTGGAACTGCCCCACCAATAGCTCGGATCGACAAGCCAAAAATCAAAGGAGAACTACTGTAACCGTATTCTTGGGGGTCATTATCCTGCAATTGTCGATAAATACAACGAATCCAATGACCTTGATATGGGGTGCCTAAATTATCCTCTGGCCAATCGCTAGGAAGATGCAAAATCACATCTGCTCCTTGTTCTGGGTTAGGACCTTGTTGAGCAATTTCTGTAAAACTAAATCCATGGGTGCGATCGTCATTTTCCTGTCGCAAAACGGAAACCCATTCTTGACCATTCCAAGCTTCCCAACATCGGGGTGGATTTTTCGGATCGATGCCAGTAGCAGCAGCAGCTTGTCCTTTAAAGGTGATGGCGAGAATATTACCTTCAATGGAATTTTCTTCTCCTGTTGCTTTCGGTTTAATTACAAGATAAAAACAATTACCCCGTTGGGGTTGTTGCTCGAAAACTGGGGTGCGAATTGTACTTAGCCATTCTCCATCTTCTTGTTGGCTCCAAAGCGATCGTGTCCGAGGAAAAATTGCTTCTAAACTATCGTTACTGAGATTTCCATGATTATGATATTCTCTGGCTTTCAAAAAACATTCGATTCGAGGAATTCCGATTAATAAATTCCGATCTGTGCTAAAAATAATAGATTCTTCAGTTTCTGTGCGTTCTGTTGAAACTTCTGTACCAGCAGGAATGGAAAAGGGGATATTCTGTGCTTTTGTTAGTTCAAAGGTAATCAGCGTTCGTGCTGCTGCTGGAGGTTGTAAACGAATTCCCAACATTTCCAGAAATACAATATAATTGCGTAGCGGAACTTGATTAAACCGATACAACATCTGGTCTGTTAACCAGGAAAACAGTTCAATCATTGTAATGCCAGGATCGCTTGGATTATGGTTTGTCCACTCTGGACAATAGCGAGGAATGCGCAGCAAACATTCCTGTACTAAGTCCTCAAATTTGCGATCGTCAAGATTTGGTTTGGGTAAATTAGGTAAGAAATCGAAGTTCACCATAATTGTTAATATAAAATGTTAATGCCGAGTAGATTGAAAAAATCTGCAACTCAGAAAAAATCACTCTCTTGATTGCATTCATTTTAGGAGAAATAATTACTTTCATTAAACTGAAATTTATTTAAGTTTAAAAAAAATGCCAATCTTCAAATTGATTATGGCTTTTGATTGACTGTAAACATCACTTTTAAGTAAAATATATTATTTGTTAATTAAACGTAAATTAAATGAAAATTGTAATTATAGATATTTTTTTGATATACAAAACTAAATTTATTAGTAGTGCTATTCTGCACTTAATGTGTTGTACTTCATATTCAAATTACTCGAAATATTTCAAATTACTTCGGATTATTAACTACTTGATTCTAGGTAAAATGGATAAACAAAACTACGACTTTCAAAACTATTTTTAGGTTGATAGATAATTTCTAATTCCACCATTCCTCTGATCGGATCTGGGTTCGTTCGGACTTCTTTGAGGATAATACGCGGTTCCCACATTTCTAAAGCTTCTTCGACATAAAGACGCAGAATTAAAAGGGTTTCACGGTTCAGGGGTGCAAACACTAATTCTGACAGGCGAGAACCAAAATCAGGACGATAAACTCGTTCTCCAATATCGGTAGTGAGAATAATCCAAATAGACTCTTCAATATTGCGAGTGGATGAACTTAACAATAATCCTCCAGTAACACTGGTTTGACCGGGAAAGGCGATGCCCGATCCGATATAATCTTGGGGTTGATTGTTGTTTGCCAGGGGCATTTTGGTCTTTAATTGCTAATTTAATTACCAATGCTTACTATATTAATCTAAAGCCAGGTTGACATCCTCCCCGGCCTGAAGGCACGGGGATTCCTACCGAGCCTAAGCTCCTCGGCGGGTTGACGTTTCATTGGCTGCTGCTGCCTTGGCGGTAGTCTTACGCTTGCCTCCACGTCCGTTTAATGTCTCGGACTGCCCGCCCGCGACTAATATATTTATCGCTGCATTCTGGTCTCTATCATGTTTTGCACCACAGTTGAGACACTCCCATTCTCGCACCTGAAGGTCTAGCTTCCCACCTTTAAAGCCACAATTTGAGCAAACTTGGGATGTTGGCTCCCAACGACTAATTACTCTGAAATCGCGACCATATTTTTCTGCTTTTCCTTCTAAAAAAGTCCTGAATGTTCTCCAACCTAAATCATAAATTGCTCTAGATAATTTACGGTTTTTAACCATACCAGAAACGTTTAAATCTTCTAAAACAACTGTTTGGTTTTCACGAATTATTTCAGTAGATAATTTATGTAGAAAATCTGTCCTTGTATCTTTCAGCTTGCCATGGAATTTAGCTACTCTAACCCTGGCTTTTTCATACCTTTTAGAGCCTTTAGTTTTATGAGATAATGACTTACTTAACTTTTGATACTTCTTAATTCGTTTCTTTAGTGGCTTAGGAGCATCAACCTTTGTACCGTCACTAAATGTAGCAAAGGTAGAAATTCCTAAATCTATACCTACTGAATTATAAGTTTTAGGTAATACTTCTGGTTGTATTTCTACTACAAAACTCAAGAAATATCTATGAGCTGAATCTTTGATTAGTGTTACTGATGATGGAGCAGTAGGTAATTCTCTTGACCATACAATTTTCAGCTTTCCAATTTTAGCTAAATAGACTTTATCCTGACCAATTTTAAACCCTCCTTTTGTAAATCTCGCAGTTTGCTTTGACTTTCTACTTTTAAATTTAGGAGGTCTAACAGGTCTACCTTTTCTCTTGCCTTGAGTTGATTTAAAAAAGTTTTGATAAGCCTGGTTTAAATCATTCAATGATTGCTGCAATGGTATGTTAGAAACCTCTGACAACCATTCTCTTTCTTCAGTCTTTTTAGCTTGAGTAATAAAAAGCTTTTGTAGTTCTGAATTAGTAGATTTCTTTTCTCCTGATTTATACCTATGTTGGCAGTAAGCTAGACTATCATTCCAAACCACACGGACACAGCCAAAGAGCTTGGATAATCGGTATTTTTGTCCTGGTGTTGGATATATACGGTACTTAAATCTAGCTTTCATAACTTGACTTTCAAACTAACGAAATTATAACATATTTTTTATTGAAAAAAATCAATCCGTAAGTAAAAAGTCCTCCTAGAAGGGCGAGGCTTGAGACCCATTTTTTCGGTCAGCAAAAGTCTTTTTGTTAACTCAAGCTAAAAATTTGGGGAGTGGCCATGAATCCAATTGACAAATCACAGCACTTTCACGCAATTTATAAGCAAACCGAAGAACTAACTGAACTAGGTGATAGTCGTTTGTCCCAAGAGACAGTTGAGGCGATTTTATCAATTGCTCAAGTAATGACAGAAATTGGGCAAAACTGCAATGGTTTCCAAGTAGAAATTCAACAACAGTTAGAACCCCGTGCTACAGAAGTTAATCAAATTGATACATTAAAGAAAGTTCAAGAACAATTAAGCCGAATTATTGAAGTTACTCAAGGCAGTGCTAGACCGTCAAAAACGATTCAAGATTTAATCTCATCCTTGAATAAATGGCGAGAAAATTTTCTAGCTATGCTGCATAAAATTGAAATAGCCGAACAAGAAGTGCGAGTTAAACAAAAAAGATTAAATCTTGATTTAGAGTTAAAGGATATGCAAAATAAAGTTCTTAATAGCTCTTATAATAACACTCAAAAACTAGAACTATTAAAAGAGTTATTGAACTTTGAACAAAAATTACAATCTTTCCCAAATTCATTTCAGGGAGCTGTAAATTGGAAAGATTTAGAACAAGAGATTGACCAGTTAACAGAACAAGTACAGGCTGTAAAAATTGAATTAGAATAAATATATAGAAGCTCTGAGTGGTATCTTGCCAAAGGAGTCAGGAGAGCGAAAAATAGAATCGGAGAAAAAGGTAGAAAAATACCCCGTTTACTATCTTTCTATATAAATAGACAGATATCTCCAATAATCAAAAATCAAATCAATTTTGTATTCTGATTCATCAATTATTTCCCCCTACTCCCTACTCCCTACTCCCTACTCCCTAATTTATAAAAATTATAAATTTTAAACTGATTAATGAAACAGAATCTTGACAAAATTTGCAAAATAATGGCTGTGATTATAATAATTCCGTGGCTGGTATTTGGTTTAGCAATACCTGTCTCCTCCCAACTTCCTAAAGTAGTAAAGAAATTACAGCAAAAAAGAGAATGTCGTGGTTGTGATTTGAAAGACACGGATCTTCAGGGTCTATTTCTTCAGAATGTTGATTTAAGGAAAGCAAAACTCAGAGGAGCAAATCTTAGAGGGGCAAATTTGATGAATGCTGACCTCCGAAAAGCTGATTTACGAGATGTCGATCTGCGAGACACAAATTTACAAAATACTGACTTACGCCAAGCAAAATTAGCAGGAGCTAACCTGAGAAATACTCAATTAGATGAAGAATTAGTCGATCCAAAATGGTATCTAGTTTGGCAAATTGTCAATCATTCAAAAGCTTGGACACAGGAGTTGAGCGGTCAAGATTTAGCAGGTGCTAATTTAGAGAATGTTAACTTCAGCAAAACTCAACTGGTAAAAACCAATTTAGAAGGTGCAAACCTTAAAGGAGCAAAACTAGATAGTGCAAATTTGACCTATGCTAAACTGCGACGAGCCAATTTATTTGTTGCGAATTTAAGTCATGCAGAATTGAGTTATGCCGATTTAGGATATACTGACCTTGGTTATGCAAATTTAAGCCATGCGAATTTAAGTTATGTAGATTTGAGCCATGCAAATGTTAACTATGCCAACTTCAGTCATGCAAACCTAAAAGGAATTAACTTAAATAAAGTTGTTATAGAGAATGTTAATCTAACAGATGCTAAGGGACTTCCTAGAATTTACAATAGACATCTCCAAAAACGAAGGATTAGGGAGTAAGAGTAGGGGAAAATAATTGATGATTTCTTTGGGATAATTGATTTTATTTTTGATTATTGGATATGTCTATTATGGCGGTTTTCACAAAGGTAGACTACAAAATTTATTATTATTAATTTAGAATTTAGAATTCAGAATTATTAAATTAACGGATAGTATAAAAAATTTCTGCTTTCTCCCTTTAAGTAAAATATCTGTACTCTATATTAATGAAAACTGCTATAAATATCTCCAAAAATCAGTAAATACTTACAATAATTAGGACAGGTTAACTAGCTTTTCTTTTTGTCCAAAGCCTAAGATTTTTAGTTTTATTGAGGCTATTCATTTGACTAATATCAACTACAAATTTGGATTAATTTTTTTAATTTCTCTAACCCACTCTCGACGACTGGAATGTTCTAAATTCAAAATATGTTCTAAAGACCAATGAAAATGAAAGGCAATATAAGCTACCTCCTCACGGAGTTGTTCTGAGGGGTAGCTTATGACTCCCCCGACAGTGCTAAATCAACTCTAAAATCATGATTACATTGAGGACATTGAACTCCAAAATAGGCGTGATTTTGTTGATTAATCCGATTATAAAACTCCCGCAAGTAAGCCAGATCTACTGTAAATAAATTTTCTAATATTTCTGGTGTTACTGAGGATAAAGTCCCTAATATAGTAATTACTCTTGATAAGCGAACTAAAACACTATATATAGGTTCAGTTTGAGCGCGAGTATTTTTCTGAAGAACGATTTCGTCTTTTGCCGTAGCTAACCGCATTATGCCTTGACGATGAATATTTCCTTCCTCATCAATTAATCCTTTTGGAAGTGTAAAGTTGAATTCTGTTGGGGGTATGTTTGAAGATATCATTCTTCTTTTTCAGCACTTAAATTATTTTCTTCTAAATCGTTAATTTTACGATAAAAATTAATTAAATAGTCTAAATCACAAGCATATAAATTTTCAATAATAACAGGATTAATCTCATCTAATGCACCAAGACGAATCACAACCCTTGATAAAATTATTACTGTTGCATAAGCAGGGTTTAACTTCACACGGGGATCGCGCAGAGGCACAATTTCATCAATTGCTTTTGCTAAACGCATGATTCCAATCCGATGAACGTTGCCATCAGAATCTAAATATCCCTTGGGTAAAGTAAATTCAAACTCGGTTTGCCACATTAGAAATTATTGGGTTCGCCTCAAGATTTCAACTGCTAATTCTAGTTCTTCAATTTCAATCTCGCTACTGTTTGCACTAACATCCATTGCACTATAACGAGTTGGCCATGCACCTCTAAATTCAAACCGAGCTTGTTCATTACCTGCTTGATCGTATATGACGAGAGAACCATCCCGCAATTGTTGGCCCCAGTTCCCCTCTTCCACTGCATTAAACCACTTCCAAAGGGTTAGTGAATTAGTCATACCTCGTCGCAAAACAATGTTCTCCGTCTTGGCGTGACCGGGAATTTTTGTCCGAACAATACGGCCTACTTTAGCAGGTTTACTGCCCCATTGTTGGGGCGTAACCTCAGAAAATTCAACGACTTCCTGAGAACGTTTAAATCCTTTACATTCCAGAAATATCCCATCTACAGGTTCTTCACTGTCATCTAATTTGAGTTCTAAATAAAAACGGGAAGCTGTTAGCATTTCCGGAAGTTTACCCACAGCCCCGTTTAATCCTTGAGTGTTGTTTTTCGGCATTCTACTGAACTCGCTTGACTCCCTCGTGAACTATTTCCAAGCTTTCATTTGCCATGTTCGTATCTCCAGCAGAAAAACTGGGGCCTTCATATTTGCACGGATAGGCATTAACAATTTCCCAGCGGGCTTGAATATTCCCCCCCTGGTCATAAGCACTAACAGAAGCTGCTTTTCGATTGCTATCCCAGGATGAAGTTCCTCCATCATTTGTGTTGCAGTCTTTGTACCAGGTATAGAGGTCTTTGTCAGTGGTTGCCACTAACTTCACTGTGACATTGCTAAATTTTTCGTTAGTCGGTGTAGCTTGACGGGTTTTTTTACCTTGTTTGGTAGAACCCAACACACCCCCGTCTCCAGCGACAGGAGACTCAACCGACAAACCTGCAACTTCTAGAATTTGCTTTTCTGTAATGCCATCAGCTTCAAAGTAAAATTTACAGGCAGTTAGCAACTCAGCCATAATGCTTCAACTCCTTTTGACGTAGAAAAAATGATTGAATTATCTATATGAATCAATTTTTGCCTCACAAAAAAATCTGATTGAATCTTTGGAAATATATTTATTCCAGTTAAGATTGAGAGACTTAACCTTGATATAATAGTTTTAAATCAGGGATTTAGCCGTCTCATTTTTATTTGAAACGACTATAATTAGCAACCTGTTTGTTATTGGTTCGGAGCCCATTGACTAATGCGAATTACAACAAACTCTGCTGGACGCACTGGCCTTACACCCACCTCAATATAAAGCATACCCATACGCATGGTATCTTCTGAGTTCAGTTCGCCATCACACTTGACGTAAAATGCCTCTTCCGGTGAACCACCAAATAAGGCCCCTTCTCGCCAAATGCGTTCTAGGAAGTTGCTAACAGTACGCCGAACTCGTGCCCACAGGTCTTCATCGTTGGGTTCAAACACAACCCATTGGGTTCCCAGTTCAATTGACTTCTCAATATAGCTCATCAGTCGTCGTACACTGATGTAGCGCCAGAGAATATTATCGGGTTCTACCAATGTCCGTGCCCCCCATACCCGAATTCCACGGTTAGGCATGCGACGAATACAGTTAATTCCCAAGGGGTTCAACATTTCCTGTTCCCGGAAATTGGTGTCGTAGGCCATATCAATTACGCCTTTGGGAACCACGTTGGCCGGTGCTTTATAAACCCCACGACTTTCATCGGTTTGACACCAAATCCCCATCATGTGACCAGAGGGTGGCACATAAATGCCTTTTCCATTATCTCTAGGATTAGGAACCCGAATCCAAGGATAATAGAGAGCAGCAAATTGAGAATGACGGCCAAATTGATCTAACCAATCTTTCACATCTTGGGGCTTATTCTGTTCTGGCAAAACTGGATCGTCTCCCCGTCTGACCTTAACTGGAGGAGCATCTAATACTGCCATACGATAGGGTGGACTTGGAGCAGCATTTTCACAGCCTATGAGCATCATTTCCATGATACCGTGAACTTGTTCTAGGTTAAGCATCCCCCGTTGATAGGCTAACATCATATCTGGGCAGGCCACCATTGCCACTTCATCAATTTCATACAAGCCTTGAATTCCGGTTCGACCTTTACGCGCCCCATACGTCTTGCGGTAAAGCTGGTCAACAGGATAAACTTCTGGGGGAGGACTAACTTCGTAGGAACCATTAGCAGGGCGGCGAGACAAGGCCATACCTTCAGAAGAAAGCACTTCAACATTGATGTATTGTGATTCTTGTAAAGCCGTTTCTACAAAAACTCCTGCTTCTGGTTCGGCACTCATGGAGAGATGACGATAAACCGCATCAACTTCCTGTTCTTCTCCCTCAACAGTTCTCACTTCTTTTAATATATTGTCACCCTGCATCAGGGTCACCTTGAAGTATTCTCCCGTATCGAAGGGTTCCTCATCTGGGTCATCGTTTGGTAACGGCTCATCAGGTTGCACAAGAACGTTAATCCGGCCATTTTCCTGTTCCTCGGGCTTAATACTAAAGGATAATGACGGCTTCTGACTTACTGTTTTTACTTCAGTTAGAGCTGGCCTTTCCTCTGTTGCAGTTTTTTTACTAGCAGGTAAAGGCAACTGAGTGCCAAGACTCACCACCCAGCAACGACCCCCCCCATTTTCAAACCATCCCCTAACAGCAAATGGTAGATAAGCTCCAAAGTCAGTAAATCCATCTGAACCAGGCTTGGCAAAACACTCTAAATACTGACTCCAGTCGGTAATTAGTTGTGGTTCAAATAGTTGTGCATCCCCCCGTATATCTTCTGTAAACCCTACAAATCCAGCAACACTCAGGCTGACCCCTTGAATGGGGCGACTGCCACGCTCAATTTCTTCAACATATACACCAGGTGCAGAGTAGTCTAGGCGAGCCATATCTAATATTGTCCTTATCTAGTCTGACATTATTTTTGAACTAAGCTGTCTAGCATTCAGATTGAAATACCCAAAACAGCAAAGGAATAGCAGAAGACGGAAAATTCACAATTCAATTTATAATGTCGAACAGCTTATTCGACTCGAAATTATAACCTCCACCTAAAGCTATTTAAAATTGCTATAACTTGATTTAATATCGTCTAAAATTTTTAGAAAAAAATTAGTATCTCTAAGTTTATTTTAAAGTAAAACTTAATTGCAGCAAACTTTGTAAAAAATCTTAATATTATAAAGTTGTCAAGAGATTTATATCTTGATTGTTTACAAAATTTGATACATAAATTGGATACAAACTTCTTAAATACTCCCTAGAATTTATGAGCAACCATCTTGCTATTGCCACCGTTACCGCAGTTCTGCAACGAATGTTACAGACGGGAGTCGTGGATGATGTTCCAGGTGCTCAAGTTACAACCTTGCGACCAGATCACTCAGGGAGTGGAATGCCTGATGTAGGGGTTAATATCTTTCTTTATCAAGCTAGCCCTAGTCCAGCCTGGCGTAATACAGATCTACGCACCCGTCGTCCTAAAGAAAATTTAATAAAACACGCTCAAGCGGGACTTGATTTATTTTATTTATTAAGTTTTTATGGTAATGAACAGGAACTAGAACCGCAGCGTTTATTAGGAAGTGCCATCCAAACTGTTGTCGATCAACCTATATTAACGCCAGAAATGATTCGCAGTGTTACAGAGAGTTCATCCTTCCGATTTTTAGCAGACTCAACTTTAGATGAACAGGTACAAATGGTACAATTTGTGCCAATTCAGATGAATTCAGAAGAGCTTTCCCGCATCTGGTCTATTTTTTTTCAAATTCCCTATGTTCTTTCTTTTGCCTTCAAAGCTACTGCGGTTTTAATAGAAGGGGAAAAAATGGGTAAAGCATCCTTACCCGTCCGTTATCGTCAATTTTCTACAGTGCTTAATCGCCCCTCGATTGAAAAATTTGAAAGTTCAGATGGCAATAAGCAATCTATTATAATTACTAAAACTTTAACTATTCAAGGGAAACAACTTTTAGATGAAAATGTCAGAGTCCAAATTGGAAGAGCTAGAGTCACTCCTCAAATTATTAGTGATACGGAAGTAAAACTGGATTTTGCAACACTTTTACCTCAAGAAAGGGAGCAGCTTAAAGCTGGAGTACAAGGGCTACAAATTGTTCATTTACAATCAATTGATTCTACGTCAGAACCTCAACGTGTTATTGAATCTAATGCCTTACCTTTTATTATTTGCCCAGAGATAAAAATTGGTGATTTAGAAGATTTAGAAAATTTGGGAGACGATTTTTATTCAGGTAAATTAACCATTAATGTAGACCTGATAGTTGAACCGACTCAACGATTATTTTTGCTTTTAAATAGTCTATCAAGTGAAAATTTAGAGTCTTTGATTTTGCCAGGAAAAAAACGTCGTAAAGCTTCTCATTCTATTCAGTTTTTACTCCCCAAAATAAAAAATGGCGATTACCTAGTTCGAGTTCAAATTGACGGTGCAGAAAGTTCTTTAACTGTTGAGAATAACCGATATTCTGGACCGTTAATTCACATTCCATGACTTCTATTCCTTTTGACAATTGTATGAATATCTACTCAACTTTATTGGCACAGTTAGAACCAATTCGCCAAAAACTAAAAGAACGAGCTAATCAACTACAAGGTAAATCTAACATACAATTAGATACAACGGATAAATCCCAATCTAATTCAACTCAATTATCTGAATGCTCGACCCTTAATTATCTTTGTCATAGATTTAATCTATCTCAGTTTGAGCGAGAAATTATATTACTTTGTGTTGGTATGGAACTCGATCCCCTTTGGCCTTCTGAATGTGCAGATGCTCAATTTAATCAACAATATAATTTTCCCACTTTTAGTCTAGCTCAAAGTATTTTTGAAAGAGTTGATATGGGTGTGTTTGCTCCAGAATCTCCCTTACGATACTGGAAATTAATAGAAGTAGAACCTGGGTTAGCCTTAACCCTCAGTCCTTTGAAAATTGACGAACGAATTTTTCATTTTCTAGTTGGAACAAATCAGCTAGATGAAAGATTAATTAGCATTATTAAACCTATCGTAACTAATGAAACTTTGGTTAATTCTCATCAGGAAATTGTTAAACAAATTATTTCTGTTTGGAATTATACTTTGAACCCTACAGATAATCTATTAAAGTTACAAAGCCTGGATTATGCCTCCTCACTTTTTAGGAAAAAAGTAACTAAAAATTATCCAGAATTAAGTAATTTGGATAAGGAAGGAGAAGATTTAGATATACATATTAAACAGGCATCAGACTTACCAATAATTCAACTATATGGCAATGAAATAAGTGCAAAAATAGCTATCGCTGCTACAATTTGTAATCAGTTAGAACTCAAGTTATACAGAATTTCGTCACAGGTTATCCCCACTAATTTGAATGAACTAAATCAACTAATTAAACTCTGGCGAAGGGAGGCAAGATTGAATCAAGCAGCTCTATTATTAGAAGTTAATCAAGCAACTTCAATAGATATCAGCCAGGAAAATGCCATTACCTATTTTATTGATGAAATTGATAGTCCTTTAATTGTCAGTCGTCAAGATAGAAAACCTCAACAACATCGTCAAGTGATAATGTTTGAAGTGAATAAACCTACCACTCTAGAACAACGAAATATTTGGCATCAAACCTTCAGAGAACAGGAAATTAATCTGGATGCTTTCATTGAGCAACTGGTGGCTCAGTTTAATTTCAGTGTGACAGAAATTAAGTCTATAAGTCAACAAATCTCCGCATTAATATCTTCTGATTTATCATTAGAATCTGTTGAGAAAAATCAACCAATTACTCAGAAAATTTGGCAGATTTGTCGTACTCACGCTCAACCTCAAATCAATGAACTGGCTCAACCTATTCAAGCTGCAGCTAGTTGGGATGATTTGGTGCTTCCTGAACTCCAAAAGCAAACCTTACAAAATATTGCCACTCATGTAAAACAACGCATAACAGTTTATGAACATTGGGGATTTGTGCAAAAAGGGAAACGAGGGCTAGGAATTACTGCGTTATTTGCAGGAGCGAGTGGAACTGGGAAAACAATGGCAGCGGAAGTAATAGCGAGAGAATTGCGTCTAGATTTATATCGAATAGATTTGAGTTCTGTTGTCAGTAAATATATTGGAGAAACTGAAAAGAATTTGAGACAGGTTTTTGATAAGGCAGAAACGGGAGGCGCAATTTTACTCTTTGATGAGGCAGATGCTTTATTTGGAAAACGGAGCGATGTTAAAGATAGTCGCGATCGCTATGCTAATTTAGAAGTTAGCTATCTTTTGCAACGCATGGAAGCTTATCGCGGGCTGGCAATTTTAACCACAAATTTAAAGGAAGCAATTGATAATGCCTTTATGCGACGAATTAGATTTGTAGTGAAATTTCCGTTACCCGATGTAACTCAACGTACAGAAATTTGGCGACGAATTTTTCCCAAAGAGACACCCACAGCAGGGTTAGATTTCAGGAAACTTGCAAAGTTAAATCTTCCAGGGGGAAATATTCGTAATATTGCTTTAAATGCAGCATTCTTAGCAGCAGATGCGGGGGAACCTGTAACAATGGCACATCTTTTGCAAGCCACAGAAAGTGAGTATGTAAAACTTGAACGCCCTCTAACTGACACAGAAGTTAAGGGATGGGTATAGAATTAGATTCGTTCTGTTGCAATGCAAAGAACAAGGAGGGTGTCTAATGAATTGAAAATCTATTTTTGATGGCACGAACAGTTTTAGGGTTAGATTAAAGTGGCCAGAGTCTGGCTCGCCCAGAATTAGCTAGAGCTAGTGGTAAAGTGTGAATAATGACGGGGTCAGAAGTCAAACTCTTGCTAGACTTAGGTTTTAGAGAAAAGCTCTGTCCTAATTGCCCTAGCAACTACTATACTTCAATTTTACTTGCAACTGAGTGTGGAAAAAGCTATTATTGTACCATAATTAATTTATTCTCTAAGTCATGGGTAAACCAGCCGCGAGAGTTACAGATAATGTATCCCATCCAATTCCGCCCGTTTTAACAGGTGGCCCCGGTAGCCTCAATGTTTTGATAGGAAACTTACCTGCGTGGCGGGGTATGCCTTCTGGTTCTGGTGCAGGCTTACAGATGGCAAAAAAGGCATCTGATGCTGTGATTAAAGCAGCAGAAACCGCAACTAAGGCGGCAGCTGGAACCCTTGGATTACCAGCCGCAAAAGCCGCTGAAGAGGCTACAAAAACGACAGCATTAGCCACAATGAGTAGCACAATTATGAGCAGTTCTGGGGGTGCAGATATTCATGTCTGTTCGACTCCTTCACCCATTCCTCCCCATGGCCCTGGAATTGTCATAGATGGCAGCAAAACCGTTTTGATTAACGGTCTACCCGCTTGCCGTCAGGGCGACACATTGCAGGAAGCAATTGGCCCACCCAATAAAATCACACGCGGTTGCATGACCGTTCTGATTGGTGGCTAAATTTTGTCTATGTAGCACTGATGTGAAAATTACTCCTCTTGTGACATCAAGTCCAAAGGTTCTAACTGTTCATGTTCAATTGCGATCGCTCGCCCCAGGTTAGATTAATTAGCGATCGCATATTCTGTAATATCCTGACGAGTGTAGCCTGCGATCGCAATGATACCAATGATATCTTTAACTCCTCCGGCGGGAAGTCCCGCGCTCTCCCCTTGGGGAGCGTCGTATGGGAGATCCCGGCGTTGTCTCTGTGGTTTGCCCTCCTGTTTGATATACTACCTAATGTAGATATAAAGGTCGATTCTGCCATGCTCCTGAAATATAAGTACAAGCTCAAGCCACATAAAAGGCAAGGGGTAATTATAGCTAATTGGTTAGAATTAGCTCGACGACAATATAATTACCGTTTAGCTGAAAGGTTAAACTGGTTTGAAGCAACGCGCACACCAGTCAATGCTTGTCCACTTAATGTTTCAGTAGTGCCAGTAGAACGGATTTATCATGCATATCCCCGAATTTAGAGTACAAAGGCGCGACGGTAGGAAAAAAGACAGCAATGGTAATCCGATCACCAAGAAAGGGGATAAGCATCCGAATATAGTCAATGGTTATGTTTTGTGGGAGACTGTTCAACTAGCAGACTTAGCACAGACTAAAAAACTTTTCCCTGAGTATAAGTCTATGCACTCCCAGGTTTTACAAGATGTTGTCCAACGGGTGCAAACAACTATGGATAACTTTACCTTGCCTAATAAAAATGGCAAAACCAGTGGGAGACCTAAATTCAAAGGGAAGCATTATTATAACTCGTTCAGTTATCCTCAGTTATCAAATGCCATACCCGTCAAAAATGCTAACGGTCGTTTTTGTGTCAATTTACCAAAAATTGGTTTAGTACCTTTGGTTTACAATCGCCCAATACCAGCAGGATTCAAGGTTAAGACAGGTACAGTAATTCGTGAAGTTGACGGGTGGTACATTAACTTCACGATAGAAGATAAGACTGTACCTGTAGAGGTTGCAGAAATTCAACCCACTTTAAAAAACTCAAAAGGTATTGATTTAGGATTGCTTCACTATGCTGTTACATCTGATGGTGAGTTTATAGAAGTGCCTAAGTTTTTTAGGCTCTCTGAACATCGGCTGTCTAAACTTCAAGCAAGATTGGCTAAGAAACAAAAACATTTATCGCCTTGGAAGATTATCAAACGTAAAATAGCTAAACTACATCAATTAATAGCTAGACAAAGACTAGACTGGCAATTCAAACTTGCTTACCATCTGTTTAGTGATGTAAGTGTTATTTTCATCGAAGACTTGCTCCTAGACAATTTAGTTCGACGTTGCAAAGCTAAATTAGGTGAGAATGGTCAATTTTTACCGAATGGTCAATCAGCGAAGTCAGGATTAAATAAGTCTTTGCAAGATGCAGCTTTTGGTCAATTCATCCATGTTCTAGAGTATGTAGCCTGGAAGTTAGGCAAGAGAATTGTCAAGGTAGACCCAAAGGGAACATCTCAGCATTGTTGGGAGTGTCTAAATAGAGTTTCTAAAAGCTTATCTGAGCGCTGGCATTCATGTCCTAAGTGTGGACAAGAACTAGATAGGGACTATAACTCAGCACTCCTAATACAGAAAATTGGATTGCTATCAACACAGGGGGAGGACATCACCTGGTGTTAAAACTGCGGTCAGAGCTTTTCTGGCTGAAGAATCCCGCGCTCTCCCGTAGGGGAGCGTCGGGAGTATGTCAATTTAACTTAATCAATCCTCCTTTAACAGTAATTACCCCATCCGCTTTAATGTTAATATTGACTCCTTTGATATCAATATTGCTTCCTGAGTTCAGGCTAATTCCTGTATTATCCATCTTGATCGTATGACTAGGCGTTTTCAATTCAATATAGTTATTTTGATCATCTAATCGTAATTCGTGACCACCATTTGTTTGAACTTCTACAAACTTTTCGCTATCATTTAATCGGATTTTATGTCCGGCTGTTGTCTCAATATAAACTCCTGCTTTACTATTTCCTTTATCTTCTTCAATAAACTGAATTTGATGACCTGTTCTTGTTTTAAAGGTTCGCATCCGAACATTACTATCTTGAACACTTTCATTAACAGTTGTAGGAGGTGCATCTTGACCGTTCCAAACCCCACCTAAAATATAAGGGCGATGAATATTTCCATGTTCAAATGCAACTAATACTTCATCATTAATTTCTGGTAAACAGTCAAACCCTCGATCTTTTCCTGCGCCAATTGCTACCATTCTAGCCCAATGGCTAGCGTGAGCATTTTCTCCCGTTTGAGGTGTTAGAGTAGGAAACCAAACTTTGACTCGTCCTAAGCCTTCTGGATCTTGGTTGTCAGTGACAATTCCAACCAAAAAAGTTTGTCCTGGTTGCAGGCGAGTGGGGGGAGAAAGGGTTGTTAATAAATCACCACCGCGTAATCCTCGAACACTAAATTCAGTAGTATAAACCCGTTCAAAGTAGGTATGACGAGTCTCGGTTACATAGTACGAACCACTATGTTTTCCTAAATCTTCTAATCTTACATTTCGTCCAGGTCTAATTTCAGGATTTCCCTCTGCTTGAGCATCAGCATAAACAAATTGTCCACCTAATTCATCAAATAAAGCAGAGGCGATGGCGTCCGCTTCTTTAGGGGTAGAAATCGGTTGATCGATAACATGAACAGTTGGCTTTATTGGTTTTCCTTTGAATCCAGAAATTGCCCCACTTCCTTTCCCATTGCCAGTTTCTGTTAACACCTTTTCATAATTTTGAGTCGAAACAATTGGCTTTTTTTGTTTATAGTCCCAAGCTCTAACATTAACTTCTTTCACCTGTTCTGCGCTAGTAACTCGGACTCGAAAACTATGTATATCCTCCAGCCATTTTAGTTGAATGAGTTGAGTTGTTTTTGGGCGACGAAAATTCAATTTACCATCTTGAACAAAGAGTTCAAAACCAATGCGAGCTGCTCGTTCTCGCAGAAATTCCATATTGGTTTGATGATTTTGAAAAACATACTCATGAGGAATTCCACTTTCATCAATTTGACCCGGTTCAATTAAAACTTCAGCTAGAATCTTTTTGACAATATCGCTATCTGTCATTCCTTGAAATGAACGATTCCATTGTCCTCGATATAGACGATGCGAAATATCGTAACCCCGAATCACAATAGGTGCTTGTGATTGTTCCGTGAAATGGGTTTCAATAGCTGTAATTTCTCCTTCTATTAAATAGTCTTTTTTTTCTTCGCTAAACTCTTCAGATTCTGTTGTACTTGCGCTAAAGCCAATTTTTACTGTTTTACCAATTTCTAGCAAATCTTGATGTTTCCACTCTCTTTCATCTTTATCCCCTGAAAAGTAGTCATTTCTAATAACAATTGTGAACATTGCTGGCAGGTGCAAACTTTCTTCAACTATAATTTGCACAATATCTTCCATAACAGACTTCATCTTTACAGGTGATTGACCTTCAATATAAAGTAGGGGCAGTGCAACATAATTATCTGATTTTGGCGGAGAATTTTCAGATTTCATGGCAAATATTAAGGTTTTTTTGCAAAAGGATAAAAAGACAAAAATATGAGTAGGGTCAAATGTGGCGAAGCTGTTATGAGGGGTAATCTAGAAATGAAAGTCTTGCTGCGTAAGCATTACAGTGACTGCTCTTTTTGCGAACACGTCCAATAAAATATTGCACAACATGAGACATTTAAGTGAATTTCTGTGAATGGCTAAAAAGCAGATACGGTGGTTGTTTGACTAGCTTTTGCGGACCAAGTGCGCCACACTTTCCCAACCACTGAAAACTGCAATAATATCTAGATTGCCCCTCGTAGCAGCTTCGTCACATTTGACCCAATTAATTATTTCTGTTTTCGGCTGTCGCCGACATGAAACGCTGCGAAACGCTCCACCGAAATTACCATCAGTCTACCATATCGTAAAAAAATCCTGATTATAATTTTTCTACTTATTTAAAGGTATAAAATAGTAAATAATAGCACTCTCAACTGGCCAGGAAAAGAGTGCCATATCATCACTTTTAAACTTCCTATTCTAGCTGACCCCCCAACAAATTTTTCACAGACTGTAATGCCTTTAAGTAAGTATCACGTTGCTTCAAAGAACCATACTCTCGTAGCTGTTCCTTAGTAAAACCAAAACCATTACATAAATCTTTCAACTGTTGAATATTTCGTTCTTCAATAGGCAAATAATAAGCTCCTACAGACTTAGGTTTAGACTGATAATTATTCCCATCACCATTAGATTTAACTATACTATATTCATCAGATAAATTCTTTCCATTAGTAGGAATAGAACCCTGAGAATTACCTCCTTTTTTTGACCCATTACCATTAGATTTATTACTACTAGAAGAACCATTATTATCCGAATCTACTTCAACAGTAATCACATCAATTAAACCAGAATCATCACCACCATTAGAATCATCAGGACGGTAAGGAGTATCCGATAAATCATCAGCCTCTGGCAACTCCTTCAAATCAATCGAATCATAATCCCCTGATCGAATTTTTTCCACCTCTTGCCAAAAACCTAATTCGAGTTCTTCTTCCCCTGCAATCTTAGTAGCATTAACAGCCTTAATAATCTGAACTAAACCAGACTCTAAAGCACCCTTTAAAGTCTTCTGATTCTGATGCCGTTCCTCGTTAGCAGCGTGTTCATTTCTGAGCTGAACTAACTGACGTTCTAACTCTTCAATCCGAGCTTCTAAAGAATCTCTAGTAGAATTAGTAGTCGAATTAATAGCCTCTTCAAGTCCGATAAAAAGCATGATTAAGTCTCCATTAATTGAATTGTAAAAAAATTGTTCAGCAGCCTTGTACAAGGTCTTATTTATGTGCTGCTTATTTCTAGAAATTGAGTAGCGAAATTGTTGCTTTGATTCTTATTATAGAGTATTTTTTGGATTTGACAATACCTCTAGTATTTGACTCTTTAATGGGAATAATTATTGTTCTATAAGTAAACATTATTAGTCAATAAAAAGGAATAACATTTGTAGGTTATAAGGAATACTTACTTCAGATAGTCTTCAGAAAAACTATGCCAATTGTTAAAGCAAAAAAAGCTTGGCATACATCAAACAAAGTTCACCATTAATTGTTAATTATTCGTTGTTTCCAATAAAAGGTGAGACAAAATCTGCAACCAAATTGCTCAAACTATGCGAACGCCTTCTAAATTGTTAATTCTGTTGTTATTTGTGGGTAGAACTAAACTGACCAACGAGTCGCACTATAAATTTTCAGTCCACACTTGTCAATTAGTTAGTCCCAATTCTGGAAAAACTGGCCAAATAATTCATAAATATATTTCTAATTTGCATATTTATCTAGTAGATAGTAGATACTCTACTAGACAGTATATACTAGATAGTATAGTAGACATTTTACTATATATTAAAATATTAAACCATAAAATACTTTATAACTATTTTAGTAGACAGTATAGTAAACATACTACTATATATATTAGTAGACAGTAATTACTAGACACTAACAAACTACAGATGTCTAGTGGCTACTAGACAGTTAAAAAAAAGGCCACTATGAAAGTCACAGAATTATTAAACCGATACAAATTAAAAACTCGTCAGGCATTCTACGATCGCGTCAAGAGCTTAGGCATCGTCTTACCAAAAGATGCCAGAGGTCACAGTTATGCCACACCCGAACAAATTAGCTTGTTAGACCAACTACATGACTATCTCAGAACCCCAGGCACTATATTAAGTGGCTTTGTACCAGTATCTCCAACAGGTGTCGTCCAGGTAGTAGACACCCCACTAGACACCTCCAATGGGGCATCCATTACCCAAAGTAGTGAAAAAAATTTGGAATATCCAGATAAAGCTAATTCTCTTGAGTTATTAGAGCAACTTGTGGGAGCGATCGCTGCTAATATTCAAGTTCAAAGTCCACTGTGGTATCACGAAGAATTAGAGAAGGCAGCAGTTGGAGGATGGTTGCTTTCCACAGCAGAAGTCAAACAGTTGATAGGAGTCAAACCTTATTCAAAAAAAGGTTCTAATACTTATACTCGTGGTAGTTGGCAGTTCATCAAAGTTGGAAAAATAGGAGGCGCTACAGCTTGGCAAGTCCAGAAAATAAATTCGGGTTCTTTAACTACTTCAGATGAGTAGAAATAGGTAAGGCCGAAATAATAAACAATAAATTTTTAACTGCAAATTATCTATTTAGAGTTTGTTTTTATAATGTCTTGTGAGTAGTAGACACTACACTAGATAGTTCTATAAATTAGAGTAATTAATAATGCTTTGCTTATGCTATAACTGTTTTATCGATAGTATTTAAGTTTCAATAATTATAGAGGAATGTTGACAATGCCCAGAAAACCTAAAACTTTTGGAGATTTGCTAAAACAAAGTCGTAAGTCTCAGTCATCTAAATCATCAACATCTCAATTTATTGTTGAGAAAGCCCAATCTATTAAAGAAACTGAAATAGCGCCTACCTCTGATTTTGAAGCTCAAGAAAAAAGAATTGGAAAAATCGTAGGCTTAAATGAAGAAGGTGAGGTTAGAGAAGTTAAAATTGAAACTTTAACAATTTATTGGCATTATCTCCAAGAAAATATCAAACTTCCTTGTCTTTTAACAGGAATTGAAGACTTTTCTTGGGAAGAATATTATGTGATTGGAAATGGGTCAAAAAAAGAGCATGAACGTCTGAGAAAAACAAAACCATCATACCTGGATATTTATGAATTATCAGAATGGAAGAGTAGTGTACAAGAAGACCCTAGCTTAATAGTTTGTGTCAAAAGACAATCTGATCGGAAAAAATTATTCCTGATTTTAGACACTTTAAAAGCAGTAGATGAAAATTCATGCATATTATCAACTGCTCAATGATTATGCTGTTTGGGTAGCCAACTGGTATTAAAGCAATAGGAGGTGTCACAGCATGGAAAGTACAGAAAATAAATTCTGTTTTTTTTACTACTTCAGATGAGTAGAAATAGTTAAGACAGAAATAGTAAACAATAAATTTAAAACTATAAATCCTCTATTACTATTCTTTTATATAATGTCTTGTGAGTAGTAGACACTATAGTAGACAGTGCCTTCAAGAAGTCAGAATTCAGAAGTGTGAAGTCAGAAGTATCAATTAGTGAGAGATTGAAACTTGCCACTAATTGAAGACCACGCTTGATCAAATTTTTAACGAGGGTCTTAAACCCTATTTCTACGTCCAGAAGTAGAAAGTCTTAACTTAAGAATGATTAAAAAAACTTCTGACTTCCTACTTCTGACGCGCGAGCGAAGCGATAGACGAGAGTGATTAATAATGCTTTGCTTATAGCTATAACTGCTCTATCTATAGTATTTAATTTGCCAGAAAACTGAGATAATAAGTATTTAATTAAACCCGATCATTAGAGGACACTACCCATCTGAAAAATATATGACAAAACTAATCAACACTTCTCGCCCAAAAAAAAGTAGAATATCTTCCCAAAATTCTATCTCTAATGAAGAATTAGAACAACGAGCAAATAATAGAAAAGAACGTGGTCAACGTAGTTTCAAAATATTTGAAAAAATTCGACCACGGCTGATTAAAAACTATTACAATTGGTTCATCGCAATTGAACCAGAAAGCGGTTATTATTTACTTGATTCTGACCTGAAAAATTTGATGAAAAGAATAATGATTTATTGTCCTACAAGTCAGTTAGTAACTTATCGTATTAATGAAACCGGAGCTTGTGGGAAAATCTGATGATTTCAGGAATATTTGGAGAAGAAGGAGAGTTAATATTTGAAATTGAACTAATTGCAACAAATGGTGAAATTATTCCTATTGATGCTATTTTAGACACAGGATTTACTACAGGTTATTTGGCAATTCCCACTCAAGATATAGAAGCTTTAGGCTGGGAGAAAATTCGTTCAGATATAATGTTAAGTACAGCCCAAGGTATGGCATATTTTGATATTTATGAGGGTAGAATAATAATCGACCAACAAGAATTCACAATTCCAGTTCATGCAGGTGATAATTTACCAGAAATATTGATAGGTGGTTTTTGGTTAGATGTAGTACGAATAGTAATAGATAAACCTGTAGGAATTTTAACTATGGAAATCAAAAGTTAAGAATAATTGTTGTTATTATAGCAATTTCCCAAAAGTATGAGGTATGCGCATTCGTTTTAAAACACCCCTTTATTTCTCGTCCTCACCCGTTCATACAACTCCTCCATCACTGCCAAAAAAGAAGATTCCTTCTGCCAAAAAGCAGGAAAATCTCCACCCTTCTTAACCACAATAGCAGGAAGACTAGCATTCCCAACATCTTCCCCAACCTGTGGCAAGCGCTTTTGAGAAAGCCAAAAATCCTTATTCAAACAAACTTTTTCCACCGCCACCTTTTCCGGTTTAGTATAGTAAGAATTAACCAATTTAGGCACAAAATCTTCACTCTCCAAGGACGAAAATAAAGCCTTTCCTAAAGGTGACTTAGCCAACTCCTCTTGTAACTTTTCCCTAGAAATACCCCTCAGTTCAAACAACAAAAAAGGGTCTTCATCTAATTCAGCAGCAACCAAATAACAAACACCAGCAATATGTTTACAAGGATTTTCCCAATCAGGACAAGAACAATTCGTCTCAAAATCTTTACGACTATGGGGAAGTAAATGTAACTTCAGATCGGCAAAAGCTGATTCAATATTATCAGGCATTTCCCCAAGCAATAACTTAGAAACAAAACTAGCTTTAGAACCCAAATAAGCGATCGCCTTTGACCAGTCAGTTTCTTTTATTGGTTTAATTTCAATATTAGTATGATAAAGAGGTTCTTTATAAACACCAAAATAAGGATTAACCGAACCTCTTACCTTAGCAGTAATTTTACCATCGTTAATTTTATATTCTTTAATTTTACCATTACGAGCATAAGAACGTCCCCGCCCCAAACGATTTGAATCAGTGAAATTTTCTAATGCCTCTATAAAACGTTTTTTCCACCAAGTTTTGCTAAAGTTTGCCATATTAAATCCTAGTTTTAAATAAAATAAAAATTGTTTATTTCTGAATCAAAAAAAAAATGTAATTAATAATTATTAATTATTAATTATTAATTAATTAAACCACCATTTGTTTATTCAAAACAATCAACTCCTTAAAACTCTCATTATCCAACTCAGTCAACCAAGACTCATCAGAACCAACAATCGAAGAAGCCACCTTTTTCTTATCCTCAATCATCCTATCAATACGCTCCTCCAAAGTACCCAAAGCCACAAATTTATGCACAAAAACATTCTTTTTTTGACCTATCCTAAAAGCTCGATCGGTCGCTTGGTCTTCCACCGCCGGATTCCACCAACGGTCAAAATGAAAAACATGATTTGCCTTAGTCAAAGTAATCCCAACACCACCAGCTTTTAAAGACAAAACAAACACAGAAGGTTCAGTTTCTTGGTCTTGAAACTCCCTAATCATTTCCTCCCTTTTCTGTCGCGCCGTCCCCCCATGCAAATAATAACAATTATAATGAAAAGACTGTTTAAAATAAAATTGTAAAGCCTCACCAATTTCAGTAAACTGAGTAAAAATCAACAAACTATCACCCTCAGAAATAACCTCCTCACTCATCTCACCAAAACGTTCTAACTTCTGAGAACGTTCAGGAGTAAATTCACTCCTATCCTGTAAAAATTGCCGGGGATGATTACAAATTTGTTTCAATTTCATCAACGTAGATAACATCAATCCCTTACGTTCAATTCCCTCAACATTTTCCAACTGTTCCATCACATCTTTAACAATAGCCTCATACAAAGAAGCCTGTTCCTTAGTCAAATTACAATATTGTTTCTGCTCAACCTTATCAGGCAAATCCTTAATAATATCCTTGTCAGTTTTTACCCTTCTCAGAATAAAAGGCTGAACCAACTTCTTCAAAACAATTGACTGAAACTGACTATTCTCCTTCTGAATTGGCATCTCAAAATTCTTCCGAAATTGAGCCTCCTTTCCCAAATAACCAGGATTGAGAAAATTAAAAATAGACCACAAATCCAACAATCTATTTTCCACAGGAGTTCCCGTCAAAGCCAAACGATATTTAGCCGATAATTTCAAAATAGCCTTCGTCTGAGCCGCCTTCGGATTCTTAATATTCTGAGCTTCATCTAACACAATCCTCTGCCAATTTATTTCCTCCAAAAGTTTCCCATCTTTTCTCGCCAAAGAAAAAGAAGTAATCACAATATCATGCTTCAAACTAACATTTTTAAACTCCTTTTCATCTTGAATTCTATCACTACCATGATGCACAATAACCTTTAAATGAGGCGCAAACTTTTCTATCTCTTTTTGCCAATTACCAACCACAGAAGTAGGAGCAATTAATAAAGTCGGCAAAACCTTTTTTTTCAACTCCTTTTCCATCACCAACCAAGCAATTACCTCCACCGTTTTACCCAACCCCATATCATCCGCCAAACAACCATTTAATCCTAACTGTTCCAGAAATTGAATCCAAGAAACCCCTCGTTTTTGATACTCCCTCAAAGTACCCTTTAACTTCTTAGGATTATCAATTATTTCCAAACAATTAGGGTCTTGTAATTTAGCCATCATTGCCGCCAAACTTTCATCCGGTTCCACCTCAAATTCCGAACCAACTTCCGATGCTTTTTGTAACAACTCCGGCAAAGTTAACTCCGGCTTTTCCTTTTGATGAGTTTGCCAAAAATCCAACATTTGCTGCATTTGATTTTGGTCTAATTCCATCCACTGTCCCCGGAACTTCACCAAAGGACTTTTCGCATCAACTAACTGTTTCCATTCCTTAGCAGTAATAGGTTGGTCTCCAATAGCTAATTCATATTGATATTGAATCAAATTTTCTAACTGAAAATGACCTTTTCCAGCAGAAGTAGGAGCTGATTTTTTAGAAGAAGCTTTGAGACGAATTTTTGCCCGTTGACGACCTTGAGGAGTCCACCAAGCAGGAACAATTACTTTATAACCTGCATCTTCCAATACCCAAGCAGTTTCTTTGAGAAAATCAAATGCTGCTGTTAAAGTCAGAGAAAAACCAACAGGTTTATCAGTTTCTAATCCTTGCCAAATTAAAGGATAAATCCGAGCAGCATAACCTAAATTTAATAGTAAATCCTTTTCAAATTCTTTACCAAACTGTTTTTTTGTAGTTGTTTTTTTTCTCTGAGTTTGACTCCAATAATCCTCTAATTCCAATTTTAAAGAAGGGTCTTTTTTCAAGGAAACGATAAATTTTAAATACCAATCATCAGGAGATTTTTCTGATGCTTCTTCTAATTGAAAACAGAGATGAAAAGCAGAATTATCTTGTGCGCCAACAAGTTTTTCTTTCCAACTTTGCCATTGTTGATATTCTGTAAAAGCAGCATCATCTAACCAAGGTGTATTAGGAGACTGGATACCCAAACAACCAGTCAGTAGTCGAGAGTCAGTAATTTTTTTCTCAAAAGTAGCAGGAATAGGAGTTTCAGTAACAATTTTGTTGAGGAGACATTCGGAAAAATGACGTAGTAGAGTTTCTTTGTCGTAAAATTCAAAATTTTTAGTTGCTTCATCAAAACCAGAAGTGCAAACAAGAGGCATATATTCGAGATAATAATTAATATTATCCTCGTATAATGGAGAGATAATTTCCCAAGTTGGATAAATTTCAAAGGATGGTGTATTTTTTTTTCGTCTGCCTTTTTTCTGTTCTAATTCTCTATACTTTAAAGCAGGAATGTATTGGTCTTTAATAATAATTGATTTAAAAGATTGGGAATAATGATACCAGAAAAGTAAGTCTGCTCCTAGTTGTATTTCAGCGACATTATAAAGACAGAGAAAGTGAATTTCATTGAGTAGTTTAATAATAGGAGTAAGATGATAACAGTCAATTTCCCAAAATTGCCATTCTGTTGCTTCTGGAGGTTCCGTTTCTAGGTAACGACTTAATTCTGGTGAGGGTAAAGGTTGACTATCGCTGCTAGGAAGAAGGAAGTATTTTGTAGCTATACTTTGGTTGAGAGTGCCGTATTTTGGAGTTGGAAGTTTTAATTCATTACTGAGGAAAAGAGACAATTCATCTTTAGTTAGATGTCCGGGATGACGTTTATCAGACTTTTTTTTTCGTTTTTTGGGTAGAGAGTCTGTTTCTATCCAGAGGAAAAAAGCTCCTTGTTGGATAAATTCAGTTTTCTCTTGGGGTATCCAGGTTCCGTGGAGAATTTTCATTTCTCAAAAAGTAAAGCACTCTGAATTGTTATTGTGGATATGATACTACTAAATTGAAGTAAATAATCACCGAATAAATGTTTTGCTATAAATTTCTGAGAGGAAAGGCAAATGTCTAACAATGGCCAATCTGTTGAAAAGGGATTTGTCATATTAATTACCAAATAATTAATACAGCGTATTCCAGGTTTATGAGGTACAGTAGCAACAGTGCTGAAAATAGTGTTTGAAGTGGTTAGTATTTAATAGGAAGAATGCAGTGGCAAGTATTATATCAACCATCTTTGCCGTGGTAGGTTTAAACCTACGCAAAAAACTTTTGAGTTCTGACCACCATAATTCTATGGGATTAAAGTCCGGAGAATAGGGTGATAAATTCAGTACACTTGCCCCTACTGATTGAATTAATGGTTCAATTATTTTTAACTTATGAGCAGGCAAATTATCCATTACCACTACTGCTCCCTTCCATAAATTAGGAATTAAAAAATGTTCTATAAAAACTTTAAATGCAAATGCGATCCATTGAACCATTAAGTGTCATTAATCCTACAACTTTTGTGAGACTAATTGCTCCGAAAACTGTGACTTTTTGTCCTCGATAAAATAGTGAAAAATCATAGGCTATACTACCATAGTAGGAACGTGCGTGACTTCGTGTTAAACCCAATAAAACACCCATTTCATCCAAGAATACCAAGTTTTCAGCCTCTATATTTTTTACTTTCTCGTATGGATTCACACCTCAAAATTTGGACTCTTTAAGTACCTGACTGGCTGCTGCGTATAGTTTTTTTTTATAGTCAAATTGCATTTTTGGAGTTCACGACACATCATACTTGGACTCACAAATTAGTTATAGTTAGATAGCCAATATTCACAGTATTCATCCAAGGTATAATCTGGATATTTTTCTACCATCTCTATCAATTTAGTTTTGTGAGAATGTAATGTACTTTTGAGGTTACCACCTTGCTTTTTAGGGTGAATATTACCAGTTAATTGTTTTTGTTTCAATAGTTTTTGAACAAATGTTTTACTCACATCAAATCTGGCAGCTACTTTCCGGATAGAAGTATTACATTGTTCGCGGATATTTGACTATTTTTTCACGGAGGTCAATCGAATAAGCTTTCATCTTTCGGCATTCTACTACCAATAAAATTACTGTACCACATTTACATGGAATACGCTGTATCATATTAATTACCGAATAATTAATAATTTAAGAGTGTATGGCTAGATAGGCGTTGCTGAATCAAGATATGAAAAGCAAAATTGAACAATCTCAAATATAGCAATCCTAAATAGGTTGTGATAGATTAAAAAGTAAATAAAAAAGTTGAAACTCTTACCTGTTGCCTGTTGCCTGTTCCCTGTTGCCTAAAAAGCAGTAAGATTTTTGCCACGAATAAAATAGGATTGCTATATTTGTTATTCAATAGTTTAGCAACTACCAAAAAATACAAATCATACCCACGCATCAGCAACGCCCTAGATATAGCAATCAGGAATGATTTTGAAAGAATTTAAGAACAATTAAGATAAATCAAAATCATTTTATATTTTGACTCCTGACTCTTGAGTCCTAATTACCAGTAAAATCTTATAACTGAAATATGATTGCTATAGTTTATTATTATTAACTATGAATTATTAATTGTTAATTATTAATTGTTAAATATATGCCTATAGATTTAAGCTTATACCCAAAAAATTGGAACCAAATTGCTAATTCCATAAAAAACTCTGCCAATTGGACTTGTGAATGGTGTAATAAGCCTTGTAGACCTCCGGGTGTATCTCAAAAAGATACAGAGCAATGGCTTAAGGATAATCATCCGGAGTGGTTACCTCATCTTTACAAAATTGTAGAGGATTACGAGCAAGGTATCATAAAAATTGCCAAACCTCAGCGTTTTACATTGACAACTGCTCATTTAGACCATAATCCAGCTAATTGTGAAGCTGACAATCTCCGCGCTCTTTGCTCCGTCTGCCATCTCAAGCTAGACAGAGATGACTGGAATCGCACTCAAAAGGTTCGTAGGATGAAACTGTGGGAAAAACACGGACAGTTAACCCTTGATTTCGGATCGATTGGTGGCACTTAAATACTTCAAATCATTTAAACTAAAAAGTTGGCGCAAGTCTGTCTTGAAGCATTTGCCTTTGACTTCAGAAGCTCCAACTTTGGACTTTTGTAGTTAGCCCCAACAACTGATTACGTTTTTTATATAATCTTTGAATAGTTTCAAATAATTTCCTTTGACTTGAAGAGTCATTGTGCAAAAAAATGCACGTCCACCCATAGCAACAAGGGTTATTGTGACAACTTATTCACATTTTTACCATTCATCCAGGAAAACACTAATAATAAAAATATAGCAATTACCGAATAATTAATAATTAATAATTAATAATTAAATGATTCAGGTTGAAAGCCTCCCTTTGAAAAGGGAAAAAAAGAAATTTTTTTCTTTGACCCTCAATCCTCTCCCTAAAAGGGAGAGGTAATTATTAATTGTTAATTGTTAATTGTTAATTACTGAATGTACCTCTTAGAATCAACTTTATTCTAGCTCCTATAGACTTAGGAGTTATTTTTTTGTAAGCATTCAGCCGTCAGCTGAATCCATTCGGAGTAGATTGCATTTGGAGGAAGAATTAGGATTGAGGTAGAGCGAGAATTAAAAGTCTGGGTAAAAGCGGACATCATCAGCTAACCTTAATTCAGGTTGAAAGCCTCCCCCCTTTGTAATTAATAATGAATAATTAAAAAGCGTACATCTACTCAGAAACTCTCTGATTAATTATCAATGCGACCAAGAGTGATAATTATTAATTATTAATTGTATCGGCTGTCGCCGACATGAACATTGTTCATTGCTGAAGTTAATGCCATGAAAATGGCGTTCATTCTAATCGCTCTCCGACCTCTAATCCTAATTCACCTATGCGTCCGCCCTTCAACTCGATAACGCGATCGACGACGACAATAGAATCGTAAACCGGGCATTGGCCTAAATTACAGGGTGGTGCATTTTCAACCAAACTTTGCACTACTCCTTCTTTAATAAAAATAATATCAAGATAATAAGAGCAGTTTTTCATCCAAAACCTAACTCTTTCAGGAGGTTCAAATATAAATAGCATCCCGCGATCGCTTGGTAAAGATGACCTAAACATCAAACCCGTTTGCCTCTTTTTAGGTGTATCCGCAACTTCGAGACCTATTCTAGAACCATTAATATTAATTTCTGCTGTAATAGGCAAGTATTGAGGTTTTGTAATATCTTTACTGCTATTAGAGTTAGAGGTAAGGTAAATATTCAAGCCATATATTATTACAGCACAGAATATTATGGCAATTGCTATCAAATTTTTCTTCGTCATACATTTATATGATTGCTTAATAACTGAATATATAAGACTTTTGAGGAATGTGGGTTACTAAATATCAAACGTCTTTTTTTTCGCTGGCTCTACTTAATAGCTGAATGCTTACCAAATAATTAATAATTAATAATTAATAATTAGGATTTAATATTCAATAATTATTCATTCAACAATTCAGCTTACTCTGCCTCCCCCCTTTGTCATTAATAATTAATAATTTTAAAGGGCACATCTACTCATAAACTCTCTGATTAATTATCAATGCGACCACGAGTGATAATGATTAATTATTAATTGTTAATTATTTAGAAGGGGTAATGATTAATTATTAATTGTTAATTATGAATTGTTAATTGTCCTGTAAAAATACAAGTCTTGCTTAAGCAATATCAAACAGCTTTTTATAGCTTTTGTAGCCAAGCCTTAACAACTTGTTTGTAATTCTCTTGATTATCAGGGAAGCCACTTAATGTCATCCCTGTTTCTGGTGCCCAAACAATGGAGAAGTGTTCTTGTAGTCGTAAAGCTAATTGAATTAACGCGGTACTAGCTCGCTCTTTTTCTAGTATTAAGCAGATTTTCGGCAACTTTAATAGTCCTGTCATCCGGACTACTTCTTGTATTAGAGATTCTGTTGTTATTATAGGAGGGCAAGAATATTCAGAAAAAGCTTGTGTAAATATTTGATGACAAATTTCTTTAATCAAATACTCTTTGTTGTTGCTCTGTTCGAGGTGTATTTCAACTGGAAACATGGTGGAAATTCCTATCATAAATTCCTCCTTTTTTGCTATTTTATAGTGATCGTAAATAATTAAAAATTAATAGGCATGCTTTATTGAAATAAGGGGATTGATGAAAAGAAAAAAAATAGAGTTTTATTCCCCTTTAAAAAAGAGACTATCCACCTAAACTTTTAACTATTAATTATTAATTACAGCCTATTATATGTAAGTGTGGTACAGTGATTCTAGTAGATTGGTGCAAATTTTGAATAAAAACTTAATTCCATAGTTAAAAACTATTTAAAAAGCCAAGTGCTACTGTACTTCATAAACCTGGAATCCGCTATATTAACTATTAATTATTAACTATTAATTATTAACTATTAATTATTAATTAATTAGTAGTCCCCCGTTTTTGAGGAGGCTTGATCCAGAGAGTACAGAACCCATCTTTAGCAGGTCGGTTGTTGTAACTCATTTCTATCTTAAGTTTTCTGGCATCCTCCAAACATTGACCAGAATTGATATAATCCCGGTTCCATTCAAATATTTGCTTTGCTTTTTTTCCATCTGAACTCATAGCCCAGTCGAGAGCATTTGCCTGGGCGCGAGTTAGCTTCATCGGACTACCAGGGGCTATACCTCCCTGCATATAAGGAGGTACTGTCAAGCCACTTAAAAAGCCTACGGATAAGCTAGCTAGCATACAGCCTCCAATTGTAATACCTGCCCAGGGGACAGCGTGGAGAAAATTCTTGCTTGATTCATCTTTGGCAGTTTTAATGGAATTAGCAACAGCAGACGCGATCGCAGCTTGCTGCTCTAATACAGAAGTTTTCTGCGCCAATTCCATACTTACTTTTAATTTGTCGAGCCAAGTCGATAACTCTAAAGACCAAAGCTGAAAAATATCCCCTAAAGTTTGGGGAGCTTCATCCAATAATAATTCTAGTCTTCCTGAAGCTACTAAGATCAGAAATATAGGATCGTCTACAGTAACACCTGTTGTCCGCACTAACGCTTCTAGTTTTGCTTTGTAAGCATCAGGCTTTCCCTCAAGTAATTGGTCTAGCAGCTTTTTAGGTTGGAAATTATCGAATGAGTGAGGGTCGTGGATATTGGTGTCTATAGGTGTTTCTATATTCGCACTCTCGGCACCAGAAGAGCCTGGTATGTTTTCGACATCTTTCTCTACACTAGACTGTTCTGGTATGATGCCTGGTTTATTGTTATTTACGGGTTGTTTTAGATTTAGTGGTAGTTCTGGCATTAGTTTTTTCACTACCTACCTCCTTTTGGGATAAATTACTTTTGCTTGAGTCTGAAGCCTCTGCAGTTTCAGTGTGAAATTTATTACTGTTTTTAGAAGCCTCTACAACTTCAGTGTCAAATTTATTATTTTCATCGGGTTTTGTTTCAGCAACAGTATCAGGAAAGGCTCCTGAATATGCGGATAATATTGAGCCTTTGGTACAAAGAGATTTAAAAATAGTATCATCATCAAAATTCGGTAAGTGGGAAACCACCGTCTTTTAAGCGGTGGATGGAAACGACTCGACGGATTTTAATCCGTGGTCAAAAAAATGTGTTATAATTAACTAGAAACTTAAAAAGTAGCCTCAATGGCCTTTTGGCCGGAGAGAGTAGTGGCAATTGACACCGCCTAGTGGACTGCTGCTGTATACGTACTACGGTACGGTAATGGCAATGTGGTTGTTTCGAGCAATGTGGAAATCGTGGTTTTAACCCGATTTACAGCTCCTCTGAAGAATCCACGGGACTTTAGTCTGTGGAGTGTCAATGTACTTTGCAAAACCTTCTGAAACCTTTTTGGTGAATTTGAACACAGCATGACGAGCTATTACTTTATTTCGGAAAAAGCCTTGACCTGAAATAGCATCATCATAATCTAATTTCTCATCCCGAATATGAATAGAATACATCTCATCTAAAGCCGGAAATTCCATAGTGAAGTCTTTAGTTATAACTTCGGAATAATCTTGATTATCTAGTAATTTCCAATCATCACAAAAGAAATTATTTTTAACAAGAATATGGGTCATCTTACCAGGATTTTCCCGAGAATATTTATTAACAGAATCTTTGTAAAGCTCCAAGCTATCCTTGAGTCCGTTACTCACAAACCACTTAACAAATTTAATAGGTTCTTCTTGAAGTTCGGCTAATTCAAATAAATCATTAACCGAAAACCACGAATCTATAGCACGTTTAGCAGCAGAAGGTACGTTGACAACCACCGTTTTACCAATAGCAGCTTCAAAAATTGCGTGAGCTGCAATTTTTTCCTCTTCGCTTTTAGCATTCTCCGAAAAAAAGCCTTTTGTAATTAAACTCCTGAATTTTTTTTCGTAAACTTTTTCTACGTCAGCATTAGTGCGGTCAGCATCTATTAAAACTAATGGAATATGTGGGTATTTCCCTACTTCCGTTTCATCATCCGAGCTAGGGTTAGGTATTTGACTTTCACTCTGCAATATATTGTTAACCTCTTCTAATGTTAAAGGTTGTGGTTCTGATTTTATTCCTGCTAATCTCAAGATTTTTAGGCAATAGTAAAATATAGATTGAGCAACAACAGATTTTCCAACTCCACCTTTCTCTCCATCAATCAAATGTATATAATTCATAGCAATTTACCGAATAATGAATAATGAATAATTAATGATGAATAATTAAGAGGTGATAGTTAATAATTATTTATTCAAAAAATCACCCTTAAAATCCTCCCTTTTTAAGGAGATACAATCAAAAAAAAATACTTTTAGTCAATCCTCTTTTTTTAAGAAGAAGTAATTATTAATTGTTTCTGCTGTCGCAGACGTGAAAATTATTAATTTCTGAAACTCCTTATTGGTTAAAATTCTATATTGTCAGTCTTGTCAAAAATCCTAACTTCAAACTCTGAATTATCCTCTTCCTCCTCAATACTCGTTGCGTTATTACTGACTACTTGTGTTTGGTTAGTAACTAAAATTGGCTCTTCTCGCCTCATGTTATGATTGAGTTCTAAGCACATCAAATTAAAATGTTGTCTGACTTTTTCATAAGACACTTCAATCTCTTTCCCGATAGCTTTTTCTGGAGAGCCGATAGAAGCTAAAACATAAGGCAACCAAAGCAGTTTTAGAGAATCTAGTACAAGCTTATTGAACGGTGTATCTTGCTCTTTTAAGTAACTAAATATTTTTTTATTTACACCTATATTTCTACATTTTATGTAGATACAGAAATACTTGTCGTTATTACTATTCATACAGTTTTCTAGTCTATAAAAATGTAAGCATTCAGCTATTAGCTGTCAGCTCGAGCGCAATAAAAGCACACCTTTGTACCAAGCATGAAAAAAGAATGCTATAAATTTATCTTGTGATTAGAGATGCTTAAAAAGAGCTGCTATAATTCATTTAATACAGCTATATCTAGCATTATCATTTTTCCCTTTTTTTCAATATTTCCTCCTTTTATTACTTCTTTTTTTTCTTTAGCTGTTAACGTAGTTACGACCCAGGAGGCTAGCTGTTTCGCTTTCCTACGGAATGCTAACGCAAACGCGACATGAAAAGCGTTAGCTCCTCTGTAAGAGGCAAGCTGACGGCTGAATGCCTACATAAAAATCAACTTTTAAAAGTATCTATCATAAATTTGAAGTAACAATAGAGGTCGTATATCCGCTCTTTTAGCGAGTGTATATCTAAGCTCAAAGGAACTTTTATGGAGTCAAAAAAACATACATTTATATTAGGTGTACTCTTGAGATTACTTAAATCTCCCCTTAAATATTCAGCTGTACCTCCACAATATACTATTAGATCGGTATCTAATGGCAAATGCTCTAAGAGCCAAATTTTTAACACTTGAAGATATTCGTTTCTAGAATTAGTAATGCCTTGCTTGAGTCGAGAAAATTGGTAATCTTTATTATTGATAAAAGTGGTGTTAATTAGTCTGCATAAATAAGAGTCGTCTGACTCTGAATTATGTTGAAAATTTACAACTATTGGCACTAATTCTGATGAAGGATTGTTCTTACCAGTAAACTCCGCAAATCTTTGAATCATATAGTGCATTCCTAATTGAGAAGATATTTTTTTAACAATTTGCCCTCGCTTCAAACAGATCAAGCTAGCATTTCTGTAACCGATCATAACTACAGATATATTTCGCTCTTCAAACTGATATTTGGAATTTTTTTTAAGGTAGAGTATAATTCCACCACTTTCCGGTTTGCAGTCAAAATCTAAAATATTTACAGACATTTTCCCAGAGGGAGTATCGAAGCTTTTGCCAGCCTCTATTAATAAATTTTGTAACTCAAATCGATCGTTATATTCACCAGGAGGAATCAGTAATCCTAACTTGATATCAAAATGAGTAGGCAAATTTAATTTCTCTTTAATTACCCACAAAAGAGCCAAGGTTTTAAAAACTGCTAATTCATATTTAGCAGGTTGCAGTAAAGTAAAACCATGAAATTTTTCAGCTAAACTACCGATGACTTTATAGCTTGAGTTCTGAACGCTACACCATGCCCTATGTTCAGGTTCAGAAAGACTTAAGCCATTCTCTTTTTGCAATAATTCTATTGAGTCGCGATTAACCACTGCAACCTCAGAACCCATAAATAAAGGTAAAGTTATGGTGTGCTCTTTTTCGATATAGGAAGCAAAAGCCTTGGTACCTATACCACCAAAGTCGGCAGCGACTACGACTGGATTTAATTGTTGGGATTTTGGGTTTTGTACGCTGCCTGGATTTTTGACCTGAGATTCTTGGCTATCTTGATTTGTAGTCATTATTGCTAGCATACTTTTGTATAGTACAAGAGTATGCTAGCTAAAAATATAGACAAAAGATTGGGTTTCCATGACAGTATCGTGACAGTATCGTGACAGTTCGATGACAACCTAAGAGTGAAAATCTTTTTTTGGGTACAAGTCATATATCTTTCGTCTATAGCAATCATCCCCTGTATATTTGTGTATAAAAATCTAACCGCTTTTAGGCAACAGGCACTATTGCGGGAGTTTCAGTTTTTTTATCTACTTTTTGATTACCCGCAACATAAGCGCGGATTGCTATATTAGAAGTATTTATAACGAATATATTGAATTTATATAGGACGCGATTTAGTACAATGTCCCATCTTGCTCTTGACAATTGTATACAACAACCTTATGATCTCGAATTAATTCTAAAAAAAAAGTTAATCCCACACCAACTTAGAAATAAATATGTATAAATATTATAAGGATATTCGTCTGTAAATTTCTATAAAGTAATTAGCCTGATTATTTTATCGCAATTACAGGATCGAAAATAATACATTTGAAGAGCGAGTAGGTGGACAAAGACCAACCGTGTTAATTGGTGTAAACCAGCCAAATTTTGGTTCAGATTAACTAGAAAGTTGGCACACATCATGTTACAGGCTAATTAGGTTTTGGCCTTGCTGAAGCAAGGGATTAATTTTTTCAGGAAAGGTAAATTCCATCTTTAACTTTTTGTGTCTCTAAAACTATAATTCATCTCACACTGGTTGTCCTGCAGCCGTAATTGTGAGAATATATATTTTTTCCTACACTTTTCCCCTCTTCCCACACTCCCCACACTCCCTATTTCTCCCACACTCCCTACACCTCCCTCTCCTTCCAACACTTATAACACTCCCGACACTAATTCATCCCACACTCTATGCAACGCCAGGTTTTTGCTGGTTCTACTTAGGGCTTGCTGATTAAATCTAAAAGGATTGACAGATGAAGGTAAGTGCCTGTAATGGTCTTTAAAAAGTACAAGATTCTTGCTCCTGATTCCTGACTCCTACCCTTACCCATAATACTTTTGAGCGCAAACCATACTTAAGTAGTTGAGTTTTGTGTATATATTTGTCAGTAATAATTGGCAAAGTTAACCATAGATTTAACAGGAAAGTACGACCGAAAAATTGTGGGTATGCGCCTCCCCTAACTGATAACTGATAACTGATAACTGAAATGACAGTCCGTAGAGTTTTGATTATTGAAGATAATCCTCGTTTGTTGGCTATTTTAAAAAGCATATTGGAAACTAAAACTAATTGGAAAGTTGACACAGTTTCACAAGGTGAGGAGGCTATCTTATTAATAAACCGATGTAAGCCCGATCTAATTTTGCTGGATCGATCGTTGCCAGACATACATGGTGATACTATCTGCCAATACGTCCGCACCGTTTTAGAAAAAAAACATCTATACGATCCTTATATTTGTATGATTACAGGGGAAACTTCTACTTCAAGCAAGATTCAAGCCTACTACATGGGAATAGATGACTATATCTGTAAACCTATTGATTATGAGGAGTTACCAGTTCGGCTAAAATTAATGTCTACCAGAAGAGAGAATCATACAGATGCGTTGCCTCTCAAACAAAATGATTTAGTAGAGATAGAAACTAAATACTTGTGTATATATTTTACTGGTAAAGTAATTGTGAGATTGAGCGATCGTAGAACAAAAGAACTGTGTTTAACTGAAACAGAACTGCGATTACTAAAGTTTTTAGTTAAAAATCCTGGTCAGTATGTCAGCAAAGAAACGTTGATTTCACTGTGGGGTTCCAGTTGTGTTTCACCGGGAATAATTAACACGAATATATACAGGATTAGGAAAAAATTATCCGAAGCCAGCAATCTAATCAGAGGCAGTCGTCAACATGGTTACTGTTATAATGATAGTTTGATGACAGAAGAACAAGACTATGCAGAACAAATTGCGTGACTGGGTTGTAATAGGTATATTATTACTACCTTTGCTAACTTCTCTCCACCACGAAAAAAAAGCCTATGCAGAGCAAGAATCTTCTAAAGAATCCTTATATTACCCTATTCGCAATAATATGATATCCATGTTGCTTGGGTATAAGGTAGCAAAAATATTTTACGGAAAGTTCAAAAAAAATGAATACAAACAGAAATACCGAATTTTAAAGCACGAGTTACTTACACCTATATCAGTCATAAAAGGTATTTGTTTTTTATGTGAAAGTGAAAAAGTGAATCGGCAACCAATTGCCGATTCGATACAGCGAATTGAAGAAATGGTAGTTGATTTTGATATTGAGCGTCCGTACCATATAAAAAAAACACCAATCAATTACTCGTTTTCTCTGCTCGAATTGATAAATAAAGTAGTCGAGCAACTCAGTTATATTAATAGTAACTCAATAAGTATAAAAGTTAATGTTGATGAATCTGTACCTCTTCTAAGCTTAGATAAAGAGGCTTTGCATAAAATTCTAACTAATCTGTTAACCAACTCTTTAAAATATACAAGTATAGGTTTTGTCATAATATCAGTAACGCGAGCGCACGGTTGTATCAAAATAGTAGTTGAAGATACAGGCATAGGCATGAACAGCGAGGAAATCAAAAATATATTTGACTGCTGTTGGCGGTCTCAGAGGGTCGAGCATATAGCAGGAAATGGCTTGGGGATGACTATAGTACAGAAATTAGTTGATGATTTAAAAGGTAGTATTGAGGTACAATCACAAGTTAATAAGGGAACAACCGTGAGTATGTATTTGCCAGTTAATTAACAATTAACAATTAATAATTAATAATTCCTGAAGATAAACCATTTAGAAGATAGAGAAAAGCCTCTGCCTATGAGCGGCGCGTGAATTGTAAGCATTCAGCTATTAGCAGCCAGCTTGCCTCCTGGGTCGTAACTGCGAAATTCAGCAACAATACCCTGTATTTAAGGACAGGGTTTAAATGAATATAGACTTTGGACCTGACTTTTGTAGTAAGATTTTTCTACCTCAATTAAATATTGCTTTTATCACTCACTAAAAGCAATAGCTGATTGCTGTTAGCTGACGGCTGAATGCTTACTTTGAATTTAATAAACTCCTGTTTTTTTTGATGTCCACAGTCACAGAGTAAGAGTTTATTGTTTTGTCGGAAGCTTAAACAATGTGCGCCAATGAATTAATTCTTTTTCTAGTTTGCTATTTTCTATACCCAATTCTATAAGATGATTTTTATATGCAGATAATTCTTGACTGTAATGTATATTTTTATGCAGTTGAATTAACATATCCGACAAGATATCCAAGCATATTGACGCTAACTGACTAGATTTTAATCGCATTCCCCATAACTTTAAAGCTTCTTCTAAGGGGAGTAGTTGTAAATCATTGAATTTAAGTATTGTAGCTACATTGAACATAACTGTATCAATGCCTGTATATTTTGTTAGTATTTTGGATGTGTCATCTATAGATATATATTTATTTTCTTCTAAACAATCATCAAAACAGTAGGAAGTATCAGAATAAAATATCGTTACATCTATACTAGCAATATATATATTTAATAACTCTTTAGATTGCTTCATAATTCCATTTCTTTTGTATTAAGGCGATTTTTATTTGACTGGCATTTTTGGAAATAGCCCTGTATTTCCAAATCCAATTGTTGAAAAATTAACAACTCTTTCTGGCGACTATTGTTATGTTCAATCAACCATCTATCCTCAGCAAAACTAGCTGAGATTAGTGGCATGGCAGAGCTTGTATCATAGATATCAATATTACTATTATTGTTTAGTTGTAAGCGATATTTCCCTACTAGAAAATCATTCACCCCTAGATTTTGAAGTAGGGAACGATACTTGTTAAAGCGATCGTTATATTCTTTTTCTGGGGATGAGGTGTGTAGCCAATAATTGTTTTCCCAAGTATGCTCTAGACCAAATTCTTGTTCTACTTCTTTTAAAGCCGCTTGATTTTTGTAGTAGTTATGGTGTAAGTGAGTCCTTCGGGAATTGCGATCTATCAGACTAAAAACCAGGTGCAGATGAGGGCGACCTGTATCCTCATGTACAACGCAGACTCTGGGGTTTTTTTCAAGCCCTATTTTTTGAGTAAATGATTCGGATATATCTATCCACTGTCTATCAGAAATCCCTAATTCTAAGTCGCGGTCTGTTGGCGATATGGAAATATGGTAGCAATTTTTACTCGTTTTGTGACCTTTGCTTCGTAAAATCATTGTTTGAATGATTTCCTTAGTCTTATCCTTCATTTCTACAGATGTAACAGGGATATTAGTAGTGATAAGTCGGGCTCGTTGTTTTCCCATGACGTAGGACAAAGTAGCTCTAAATGACCCGGAACAACTACATTTTGTACGCATATCTACCCAACGAAAGCTATTTGATAATTAATAATGAATAATGAACAATTAATAATTGAAAAACGTATAAAAGAGCAAGATAGCGTCTTATAAATATTAATGCTCCGAATAGCGATAATTGTTAACTAGCCATCAGTTTGAGCGCTCTTCAATTCGAGGGTAACGGTTCCCCACAACAGGAGCGAAAAAGCGTGTGGTGCGATTTGCGTGGGGGTTATAAGACGCGGAGCAGCAACTCTAGAGTATCCCCCCATTATACACCTTGAATAAGCTGACTGCTGAAGGCCGCAGTTACGACCTAGTGCAGAATGGCGGAAATAACTGACCAGTTACAAAATCCTAAAAGTCTTACTAATCAATACTTCTGACTTCTGACTTCCGCGTAGCGGCACTAGGAGGCTGGCTGAGTGCTGAGTGCTACTTCAATTATTAATTGTTAATTATTCGGAAGGAGTAATTATTAATTATTAATTATTAATTGCCGACATGAACATTGTTAATTGCTAAACCCATTCTCCCCATATAGATAACAACCTAATTTATTTAACTTGTGAGCTAAATCTTGAAGCTCAGACAATAAGCTATTAGTCGCATCTGCTGAAAGTAATTCTTTGGCACTGGCCATAATTTTATAGGTCTCAATAGTTAACTCTTCGATCGCTTGTTTCACTTCTGGGGTGATTAGAGGTGAATTAGGCAATGGTTTGTTAAGAGCAGCGCGGATCAGGAATTCTGAAGCTGAGATTCTATAGTGTTTAGCCAGTTCAAAGATGCGCTTCTTGTCGTCTTTATAAAGACGGATTGACAAGATGTGATTTTTTTTCGGTTTCTGTGCGGTTGCGGTTGTTGAAATTACCATTTTTTCTATGTATATACTCCAAAAAATTACAAAACGGTGACCAAATAATTAATAATTAATAGTTAATAATTAATAATTAAGAGTTGATAGTCAATAATTATTCATTCAACAATTCAGCTTACTCTGCCTCCCCCCCTTTGTCATTAATAATTCATAATTCATAATGAATAATTAAAAAGCGCACATCTACTCAGAAACTCTCTGATTAATTATCAATGCGACCACGAGTGATAATTATTAATTATTAATTGTTCATTGTGTTTTTTGCTGAAAGATATACTCCAAGAAATTACAAAAAAGTGACAAACGTACTCCACAAAATTACAAAAAGGTGACAGCTTATGTCTAATTGATATTGCCAACTGAAATGTATGACAAATTCATATCTTGGTGTGGTGAAATTTCTAACCAATGGTTAGAAATCTGTTCATAATCCTTTCATATTCCTTTTTTTTAACCATTGGTTAAAGCACAAAAAAACACTACATTTTGTCGCATAAATCCTACAAGTTTATACGACTGAAATACTACAAAAACTCTACATAAGTTACGACGAAAATAATACAGATGTCATACATATTACAATATTTGTCTCACATAAAACTACATTGTCTGCATAGTATTTCAGAAATTAACAATTAATAATGACCCCCTCTGAATAATTAATAATTTTCATGTCTGCCACAACAGAAACAATTAATAATTAACAATTATCGCTCTTCGGAGCATTAATATTTATAAGACGTTATCTTCCTCTTTTATACGTTTTTCAATTATTAATTGTTCATTATTAAGGGGAGGCTTTTGACCAAGGTGTTGAATTAATAATTATTAACTCTTAATTATTAATTATTAATTATTTGGTCTCAATATGAAGTTAGTTTGATAGGAACAAAATCTACTTACTCAAAAATGTAGTGGAAACGTTTGAAAAAATCAACTCCTACACAATTATCACTAAACACAGGAAAAAATATTGAGATGTACTTTTATATCTATATAAAAATAAGAAGAACAGATTTTTACTCTTAGGCTGTCATCGAACTGTCAGGATACTGTCACGATACTGTCACGGAACTCCGATCTTTTAATAAAAAAAATCGTTAATGTAATCTCAAAGGCACAATAAACCACTCATAAAAACGAGAAGAAAATGAATACAACAACTGTTAATGCAGTTGCGATTTCCAGAAGACGGAAGCGCGACAAATCTCCTATGGGAATTTTTTTTACAGTATTAAAATGTGTAGGAGTCGTTAGTGTAATTGGTACTGCAATATCGATGTCTTCCCCCGGATTAGCATTATCAATGTTGGCCTATATTGGCGTAAAATCTACCATTTCGTTATTTACGCGAAAAGCTTTCAAAGCATTACATCGCAAGCTAAAAAAAATATACCCTGAAGTAGGTTCCGCGTTGATCGGGCTTGAGCCGGAGTTGGATAAGCTTCGTAAGATACCTTTACTACCTTTCTTTATGGGTGCTGGCGTTTCCACCTCAATCATGGCCCCTGCAAATGCTCAGTTCTTCTCAGCAGCAGAGACTTTTTTCGGTGACACATTTGGCGAGTCTATCCCAGAAGAAATTATCTCTGTTATTTTTGGTGTTTTGCGGGCTCTAATTTTGCTGTATTTGGCGATCGCTTTAATTCAAATTATCAACGCAGCTCGGCAAGATCAAGACTGGCAGCAAGTAGCAAGAACACCTTTAATCGTAGCGGTGACAGTAGGTATAGGTGAGGTTTTATCTGGAATGATTATTGGTGACGGTGGTGGTGGTGGTGGTGGTGAACCTTAATTCATCAATTATTCTACACAACCATAGTATACAAATTAGTAGGATTTTACTTAAGTTTTGCCTACGTTAATCAATATTAGGTGTAGGTGGTAAAAAAAATCCTACTAACACCTGAATACATCTACTAAAAAATGGCATCAGAAAATAATGTAGAAAAATATATCTATGTGTCCCCGATACTGGACAGCAAACCTTCGTTGGGGCCTATTCCTAGCGAACAAATATTACCTTGGGGCTTTATTTCTGTAGTGAGTTTAGTCTTAACTCAAGGAGTATTAGGTTTGGGCTTGATGCCTACAGGTTTAGTTACAATCTGGGGTTGCGGTAGTTGGTGGGCGTTGACAGGTAGCGAAACTTGGAAATTTTTAGGCAAATTTTATCCTACTCCTAAATGGGTTTCCGGAAATTTTAATTATAAGTCGATTTTAGAAGATGACTAAGACAAAAACTCAACCAAAAACTAAAGTTAAGGTCAATTTTATTGAAGAAAACAAAACTACTTCTCAAGTATTTAAAGCCTTTGAAAGTGAGTTTCACTTGGTAGGATTTGTTGAGTTTGAATTGAAAGGTAGAAAAGTAGGCGCTGCTCTCTTAAACAAAGGAAAATCAGACTATAAATTAGTCTTTGGATTTAAAACAGTAGGCATCCATCCTACCTTGAGAACTGACCAACTTATGCCGACAAAGCTAGCTCTAGAATCAGGGCTAAAGGAGATTCCGCAAAAAGAAAGAATAACTTTCCACCTCAAAAGTTTTGCCGAAGATTCAGACAGGTTTACAGAATTAACCTCTTTAATGAACAAAGCACCTCTAATACAGCTAAAACTATTATTAGCGGGAGAGAAAAAACGCGGACAAGAATTGAAAAAAATTGGTTTAAGACAACCTAAATCTCTGTATATTTTTACTACATATACTGTGGATAGTGTCGCCGAAGAAACTGGGGATAGTAAAAGTTTAATTGACGAACTAGTAATTTGGCTCTCCAATCAAACAGATAACTTTTGGGCAGGATTACAGGGAAAAAAGGGGGAAGGAGCGGAATTTAACAAAAAGAAAAGACATAAGTTTTTTCTCACAGCTTTTAATGAGGGATATTTGAGGTGGGAGCAATTATTAGATATAAAGATGGGACTAACTATTGAACCTTTATCCTCCTCAGAATATTGGGATTATATCTGGCATCAATTTAACAACCAAAAAACCCCATCAGTACCTCAAATTATAAAAATAACTAAGGAAGACATAGAGGAAGAAATCAATATTAATAAACATCCTATTTCTAAACTTATTGAAGGAGAAAAAGGGCTACCTAATTGCCCCGACGGTCATCCTAGTTATATAAAAATGCGTCGAGGAGGCAACGAAAGTTACATAGGAGTTGCAGTTTTAACTAGCAAACCTGTTGGCTTTGATGGTGTAGCTAATCAGTTAAGATTTTTGTGGGATATATTGTGCAAACCTCAAGTAAAAGATATAGAAATAATTACCCAATTTAGTGCTGCTAATCCTACAGTAGTAAAAAGTAATATGCAGCGTGTGACTAAACAAAATAATTTGGCAGTTTCAATGGCAGCAAACCACCAAAATATAGATGTAGGCGCTAATTTGAATACTCGAAAATCAGTCCAAACCCAAGAAAAGATATATGAAGGGGCCATACCATTAAATGTCGCAGTAACTATGCTAGTACATCGCCCTAGTTTGCCCCAATTGAATGATGCTATGTCAACGCTTTCGGATTGCTTCCAACTACCAGCTAAATTAATCAGAGAGGTAGATTATGCTTGGAAAATCTGGCTGCAAACTTTCTCTATCTGTTGGGAAAATATACTGTCTTCCCCATTCAATCGGCGATCGCTACTACTTACGGATGAATCGCTAGGTTTCACTCCAATAACTATGACTAAACCAGGCTCAAAAACAGGCTTTGAGTTAATTGCTGATGAAGGTGGTGCCCCTGTAAAAATAGATTTTATTAAATCTCACCGAAACATTGCGGTGTTTGGTACCACCCGTTCGGGTAAGTCAGTAATAGTATCGGGAATGTTGACTCAAGCTTTAGCTGCTAATATTCCAGTGGTAGCCTTGGATTACCCTAAGCCCGATGGCACATCTACTTTTACGGACTACACGAAATTTTTAGGGCAAGCTTATTTTGATATCCTCAAAGAAAGTAACAATCTCTTTGAAATCCCCGACTTGCGGGGTGTAGAACCGGAGGAACAACAAGAGAGGTTTCAGGATTACCGAGCATTTCTTGAGTCCGCTTTAGTAACAATGGTATTGCCAGAATCGGAAGGGAAAGTTGTTTTGGAGCAAACAGTCCGTTCTCTTGTCGGTAAGGCCCTCACAGAATTTTTTGAGAATGACTCGATAGTCGATCGCTATAACAAAGCATTGGAGGGAGGGTTTGGTAGTCCTGCTTGGAAGGAAACTCCTACCCTCACAGACTATATAAAATTTTGTGAAAATGTGGATTTAGAAGCTTTGGGCGGTGGCGGGACTTTACAAGAAGCTCAGGCACAAATATTGCTGCAGTTGAAGTATTGGCAAGGTTCTAGGGTAGGCCAGGCGATTGGAAATCCTTCTAGTTTCCCTACTGACGTATCTCTATTGGTATTTGCTTTACGCAATCTTAGCAATCAAAGTGAAGCTGCAATATTGGCTTTAAGTGCATATTCAGCAGCACTGCGACGGGCACTTTCTTCTCCTGCATCGATATTCTTTGTAGATGAAAGCCCGATTTTATTCAAATTTAAGGAAATTGCAACGCTCATTGCTAGGTTGTGCGCGAATGGTGCAAAAGCAGGTATTCGAGTTTTTCTTTCTGGGCAAGATCCTAACACAATTGTTGAGTCTCATGTGGGTAGTCAAATTATGCAGAATATGAATACTCGGTTGATTGGCCGAATTCAGGTAAATGCGATTGAATCCTTTACCCGTCTTTTATACTATGAGCGCAATATTATTGCCAAGAATGCCAGTGAAAGCTTCTTTCCTAAGAGATCGGAATTATATTCTAATTGGCTCCTGGACATCGATGGTACTTATACTTATTGCAGATATTATCCAGGGGCTTTGCAGATAGCTGCCGTTGCGAACAATCCCGACGAACAGGAAGCTAGGGATAGAGTTTTATCGAGATATCCTCCTGAAAAAAAATTAGAAGCTTTGGTAGATTTTGCCAATCAATATACGGCTGCTATTAAGAATGGAGTTTCCCTAGAGAATGTAGGTTAACAATTAATAATTAATAATTAATAATTAATAATTATTAATTGCCCCTAATTTTAATCAGGGGATTGACACTCAATAAAAGTTAGGGATAGAGTTTTATCGAGATATCCTCCTGAAAAAAAAATTAGAAACTTTGGTAGATTTTGCTAATCAATATACGGCTGCTATTAAGAATGAAGTTTCCCTAGAGAATGTACGTTAGCAATTAATAATTAATAATTAATTGTTGACAGTTAAAAATCAATAATTACCCCTTATGAATAATTAATAATTTTCATGTCTGCGACAGCATAAACAATTAATAATTAACAATTATCGCTCTTTAGATAATTAACATTTAGTAAGCATTCATATCATGTCCGGTAGCATCGGAGCGTGTATAGAATTAAATCACAATTGCAAGAAAACCTTCTGCCTCCAGCATAAGTGCCCTCTGCCTTTCTTCTACCAAAGTATAAGTATTTAAGCGGACATGATATCAGCTATCAGCAACAAGACTCTCTTATATAGGATAGTGTTGAAATTAACAACTGACCCTCTTATTTAGGATTTTGGATTGCCGATTTTGGATTAAAAGAACACAAGCCCCTGGCTTTCAAGCAGGGGATAATCTAAAATCATAAATCAAAAATCTGCAAGCCCCTTCTTTTAAGGAGGAGAAAATCTAAAATCCACAATTTAAAATCCAAAATCGAAGTGACTTTAAGAGTAAGGAAGGCAACTTTTGTAGGAAGACAATTAATAAAGATTTTCTATTAAACGCGCAAGCATTAGCTGATAACTGACGGCTGTTAGCTCCGCATTCCCGAAGAGATGCTTACCTCTTAATTAATAATTAAAAATTAAATTAAGAGGTGATATTTAATAATTATTGATTCAATAATTAAGGTTTACCCCCCCCTTTTAAGGTGATAAAATAAAACAAATTGTTTTAGTCAATACTCTTATTTTAAGAAGAGCCAATTATTAATTGGTAATTGTGAATTGCTGAAAATATTTATAAGACGCTATCTTGCTCTTTTCTACGTTTTTCAATTATTAATTATTAATTGTTAATTATTAATTATTCTGTGAGAAAAAGGAACTCAGAAAAATTATGAACAAACTATATTTAAAAATTACTAAATTAGGTATCTGTATCTGCACGGCATCTTATTTGTGTGTCTGCTATATACCCGGATCAACTAATGCTGCTGTAGCTTCTTTGTTACCAGGTATTCCGGACTTGGAACTGCCAGAACTTCCCGATATTCCGTCCTTGGAAGATATTATCCCTAATATTCCTGACTTAGATGATTTTCTACCCGATATAGGAGATATTGGCGACCTCATCCCTGATGGGGGTAGTTTTGAAGATTTAATTTCTTTTCCCAATCCTCTAGAAGATTTACAGGAGATGATTCAAGAGCAAATAGCAGAAATCGGCAATATTCTAGAAGGTTCCTTGCCTGATATTGGCGGTGATATTGGTGGCATCTTAGAAGAAACTCAAGGAGAATTAGGTATCCCCGACCTAAATAAAGCTAAAAAAACCATTGAAGATAAAATTACAGAAGCAGAAGGGGATGAAGACGCAAAATTAGCAATGCAGCAAAACGATAGCTTCAATACTAATGCAGTCGCCTTGGAGCAGTCCATCGAGCACGAAGTAAATCGGACAATTGGAAGGGCTGTAGCAGCAGCAGCGATTGGAGAAGAGAGCCAAGAACAAACTAAAAACAACTTGATTCAACTAGCTACCTCCTTAGAATTAATCAAGTCTCTGAATGAACAAGTAGGGGCAATTAATGAGCAAGCACAGACCCTAGATGTTACCCAAGACGTAATGAAAAACCAAATTTTCGTCACCAAAAATCAGACGAATATCCTCGCCGAGATGGCGAAATTGCACTATTTTACTTATATGGAATTGAATAATTTGCGCCAAGTATTAGCAGCCGATTTACAAATTAGTGCCGATTTGTCTGAAGCTTTAGATGAAAAAAATAGGGGAGAACGGGCTAAAACTTTATCTAATGCCAGCAGCAATTTATTCCAAGCAACCCAATTACAGTTTTAAATTCATGTATGAAATCAATCACATTTTGGTGGGCTTTACCGCCACCAATATCTTAGAGAAAGGATTAGAAACATCACAAACTATCGCAGAATCGTGGGATCTACAGTGGACTCAAATTTTTCAATCTAATGTATATTTAGCTATCAATAACGTAGCTGCTGCTTTTGCAGCATTTTCCATTACGGTATATATGGTCAAATTTGCTAAAGAGATGATTGTGGAGGGGGAGTTCTCCAAGCCTATAGAATCTCTAATCTGGCCGATATTGGTAGGGGCTTTATTAGCCAACAATGGTAACTTACTGGTGATGCAAACTCACGCAATGCGTTCGGTGATTCACACACTGTCAGATGAAATATTGGAAGTTACAGTAGGGGAGGTAAAATTACTTGATGCTATAAAGGCTGCATCAATATTTGGTCCGGCAAAATCAGAGTTTAGTGCCCAACTCCAGCAATGTTACGGAATGGTAGGAGAAAATCAAATTAAATGCTTCGAGAGTGCGTCTACCCATGTAGAGGAAACTATGGGTTGGTTTAAAGATGCTTATTCTGTGATTCCCAACCCGTTAAAAGATGTCTTTAACGCTATTAAGGCTGTGTCGGCGGGAGCAGAATTAGCAGGAGGGGAGGAGGGTATAAACAAAGGGTTGATGTTTGGTGGTGGTTTTTTAGGCAGCATAGTGGGTTCGAGCGTAGAAAGTATGCTACAGCCAATTCTCCTGGCTTTCCAATGGGCTTTTTCTAATTGCCTGGAAATTGCGTTGTTGTTGGTAGGTTTAATCGGCCCTTTTCCTGTAGCTTTATCCCTACTGCCTTTTGGAGGAAAGCCTTATTTTGGGTGGATATTGGGTTTCTTTTCGGTGGGGATGGCCAAGATTTGCTACAACATCATCTGTGGTGTTTGTGCGGTAGTAGTAGTAAATTCAGAAAGCTGGAATACTATGGGATTCTTGATGGTTATAGGTGTATTTGCACCTGCATTGTCTATGGCTTTAGCTGCGGGTTCGGGTAGGTCAATGTTCAATATTCTAATCACATCTCCCCCTGGTGTTTTGCGTTTATTAGTAGCAAAGTTGAAATAAAAAATGCTGAACAACAATCATCTAGATATTAAATCAACTAAAGAAAGCAAATTTGACCGCAGTAATCTACAGCCGATTTTTATACTATATTCTACGGCTGTATCTACTGTAGCTTTATTGGTAACTTTGTTGATTTTTGGTAATATTCTGAGGCTGACTAAAATATCCCAAAATCAGCTAGCTTTGGTGCAGTTAGAGGGCGGTAAAAGTATCGTCGCTTACAAGACAGACCCCTACGACCGTACTCCTGCATCTATCAAACATTATGTTAAAGAGGTTTTTGGATTATTATTCACATGGAATCAAAACTTAGCAACGGGGGATACTAGAAAAGGGGTGAAACTCAGTGATGGTAGTCAGGTAACTGTAAGTAGTTGGGAGGGTTCA
>NZ_JAAHGT010000229.1 GCF_010672385.1 Okeania sp. SIO2F4 | reverse complement strand
GGAGCAGGAGGAGCAGTAAGAAGTCCAATGGCGATCGCTGTTATTGGTGGGTTAACTACTTCCACATTGTTAACATTAGTGGTGGTACCTGTGTGGTTTACTTACATTGATAATTTTCTCCATTGGTTGAATAAATTGTTTGGTGGTAAGGATAGTCGCCCCCAGTTGGATGTTTCTGTTAATGGTAATGGTAAGGATGCGAATGTGTTGAAAAAAGATTCTGTTACTAGAGTCTAGTTTTCTGTTGGTAAAGATTATAGGAATTTTAGTGGAAATGGTTAGTTCGATTAAGTGTTTGTAATTAAGCATTACAGCAGTTTTCACTTAGGTAGACTACAGTAGGGGCGAATGGCCATTCGCCCCTACAGGGTTTTGGTTATGACGATGTGGTTCATTAATCAGCAAAAGAGCTGTAAAGTAATAAGTAAAGTGAATTTTCCTGCTGTCTGACTTCCAACCATTCTCTAACTGCTAGAACTGGCGAAACAAAACTCCATAGTAACTCCTTCTTCTCCATTTTCTAGAACTTTGAAATTGAGTTTTAACTTAATAATCTTTTTACCAACTCCAATCAAGGTACCGATTCCAGCTCCAATTCCAGCTGAGAATGCCACAAATTCGGCTGAACCTGGAACGATAAAATCAACTGGTGCAGCAACCGCTTCTGTTTCTACTGCTGTTGTCAATGCTGTTGCACTAGCGTTATAAAATGCGTTAATAGCCACACCTAAAGCTGCACCAATAGCTCCAAACTTTTTAGCATCCTTAAGAACGTCAGTAAAAAACTTAATAGCAAGAGGATCAGATTCCTCAAGTTGCATCTTCATTCCTTTCTCATTTAGGATTTTTGCAATCTCTTTGAAACAACTCTCCTCTTTTTTTGCTATTGCCATAGAAAACGGTTCTTCTTTTTTTAAAAGTGCTTTTAATGCACCTTTGAATTCATCAACATTATTGAAACCTTCAATTTGATTACCGATCTGCATTTCAAAGTTGCTCATAATAATTTACCTCAATCAGTAGAGACGAACTGTAGTAGAAGACCATAATGCTTGGCTACAACCAGATGCAGTTACCCTAGTCTAAACTCCAGTTTTTTATAGTTTCACCAAGTAATCTAATACTTAATAATTTAACACAAGTGATACTAACACCCGCAATTCATAAAATCTCATAAATATCATGTGTTTTTAAGCTTCATTAGGTCATAAAAAATCAGATTATTTCATAAATATCAGAAAACATCATATATAATAGGAATAAATTCCTAGCTAAATTTGACCGATGATTTTTAATGAAGTATTGAAATTTGTTGATGATATAGTTTTCGACAGAACTGGCAAACACCTTGATAGTCTCCAAAAAGCAATATTACGCGCTACTTGGCAAGGGGAAAAATACTCAAAGGTTGCTCAAGAATACCACTGCACTAAATGTCATGTTGGTAATGTCGCTTCAAATTTATGGCAACTTATTTCTAAGGAATTAAATGAAAAAATTCATAAGTCAAATTTCCGTGCTGCGATGGAAAGATATCAAGTTTCTAATGTTTCAAATTACGGTAATTTTAACTTAGTACAAAAAGGTAATATTAACCTTTGTACAGACAACACCCATTCCCCAGAAACCAAACAAACATCAACCACTACACAAACAACAAACGAAAATAACACCCGACTACCAAAACTTGACCTCCGAGACGCACCAGATATCAAAAAAACATTCTACGATCGCTCCACCGAACTCACGACCCTCAAAACCTGGATACTCAAACATCGTTGTCGTCTCATCACCATTTCAGGAATAAGTGGTATTGGTAAAAGCACAATTATTCGTCACCTCATCCCAAAAATAGAATCTAATTTCGACCACATCATCTGGCGCACCCTCCGCACATCTCCACCCGTAAACGTAACTCTCAAAAATTTAATTGAAATTATCTCCAACGAAACAGAAATAAACCTCCCCAATAAAACCGACGCTCAAATTTCACTACTTATGGAAAAATTACAAGGTAACCGTTGTCTCATAGTTCTAGATGACGTACAACAAATACTCAGTAGTCGGCAACTTATTGGTAACTATAAATTAGGATATGAAAACTATGGCAACCTATTTAAAATTATCGGCGAACTTCCTCACAATAGTTGTTTTATTCTCAACAGTTGGGAACCACCTTTAGACATTCTCAGCTTGACAGATAATGACTCAGCAGTACGTTTATTTCAATTAACTGGTTTAACAGAAAAGGTGGCGCGTGGAATGCTGAAAAATAGAGAATTATTAGATGAAGAAAAATGGCAAGAGTTGATAAATTTCTATCAAGGTAATCCTCAATGGTTAAAACTTATAGGAGAGACAATTAAAAAATTATTTGGTGGGAGTGTAGCTCAATACTTAAGTTATCAACCCCTATTCTTATCTGATGAATTAACCAATATTTTACAGCAGCATTTTCAACGGTTGTCTGAGTTAGAAAAACAATTGCTATGTCAACTTAGCGAAGGAGCAAAATCTGTTTCAGTTTCCCAACTATTAGAAAAATATCAATTTTCATCACCAGAATTATTTCAAACATTACTATCTTTAGAAAGACAAGGTTTGATAGATAAAATTACAGAAGAAAATATGATTTTATTTATCGTTAAACCTGTCTTTAGACATTATATAAAAAATTATATTTCCCACCACGGCAATACCTAAAAATGTAGGTTGGGTAGAACGCAGTGTTTCGCTGCGCGACATGAAAAGCGGAGCTTCCCGGAGGGAAACCCAACAAAGCTTTTCAAGTCAAAAGTTAAAAGTCAAAAGTTAAAAGTGAGATGGGGAAAAATGTAGGTGGGAAAGCATTATTTTGGTTGGGTTTCGGGTTCCTCAACCCAACCTACAATTATTGCACTATTCCCTATTCCCTATTCCCTATTCCCTAGGGCGTAGCGCTATACAATCTAGCTACAGAAACAGTAAGTTCTCCCTCATTATCATCAGGATAAGTATCAACAAAGAAGCCATAAATAGTTGCCGTTTCCAAAACCTCTAACGTTAATGTTTCATTATATCCATTCAAAGTTGACCAGGTTTGCTCAACTGGAATTTTCGTCTTTTTATTCTTCACTTTTCCGCCACAAATCCACAGTAAAACCACTGGCTCACCAGATGGGCAAATATTAGAACCATAGCCAAATGTACCACTCTTAATCCGCACAATATAAATCCCTGGCTCAATAATTTGAGAAACAGCTTTTTCCTGAATTCCCCTGATTTGTTCATCATTTAGTAAATAGCAATTGTTGCGACTGTGGACAACTAAATGCTGAATTTCACAGTCACCAGGAGTAATGTTGCTTGTTTGTTTAGTTATTTCATTTTTGCTTCCTAATAGTTGAGAAACTGCACCAGCACCAATAGTTGTAGTTGCTGTAGAAGACAAAATTGTTCCTGTTGTTTTCACAGAATCAACTTCAGTAAACACAGGCATTCGCATCGGACTAGAACTAGCTATCTTCAGCCACTGGAAATTATCAGTAACATAACCAATCTCTGCGACATAATCAACATAGCCAACATTGCCAATATTGATATTTATTTCTTTCTTCTGACTAGACTCCTCACAATTGTATTGTTGTATATCGTGAGGTTTTTGTGACTCTAGATCGATATCTGTAACATCCAAAATCCGCACTTGGTATTGCCGTCCACCTTGTTGTTTGGCGGCATCTTTAGCAGTTTGAGCAACTCCCCAATAAGCATAAGCATTTTGATTACTACGAGGAACTATAGTAATCCAACTGGATTTCAATGCTTCTTTTGGGATAACTGGTGTAGCATGATTTAGATATTGCTGCGTACTTGTTGCCTCAGTAGAATCTGTAGTAACATTAGATACTGGCATTCGCAGTCGGTTTGAGCGAGCTAACTTTAACCATTCACCATCATCTGTGACATAACCTATTTCTGCTTGATATTCGCGATCGCTCATAACAACAGGGACTTGCATTTGCTTCTGAGTAGACTCATCACAATCATAAGCTTGTAGATTGCAGGCTGGTTTTGTGTTTAGTTCAATATCTGTAACATCATAAACTCGCAACTGGCATTGTTCTCCTCCTTGTTCTTTGGAAGAATTTTGAGCAGTTTGAGAAACTTTCCAAGCCACAATCATATTCTCTGCACCATCAGGAGTAATAGTAATTTGGCTGGGAGATGACATCAATTTCCATTTTGCTGTAGCTCCACTTACTAATCCTTTTTCTGTTGCTGTCCTGGTCTCTTTACTGACATATTCTTCTGGAATTAGCACTCTCTGAGAACGAGCCAACAGTAGCCACTGACCATCATTGGTAACATAACCTATTTCTGCTTGATATTCCCGATTAATCAATAAGTTGCCAACTTGCCACTGCTGATTAGACTCTTCGGAATCATAATACTTGACACTCTGAGCTGTTTGTGAGTCTAGGTCAATATCTGTCACATCATAAACTCGCAGTTGATATTGCTTACCACCATGTGATTTGGCTGCTTCCTTGTCTGCTTGTGGTACTGACCAAGTTGCTGATGCTGTTTGACTAGAGTTGGAACTCAGAGTTATTTTACTATTTTTTTCTTGGCTTGCCCAAGCTGCTACTAACCCTGCTATTCCTGCTATTCCTGCTATGGGAGCTACTCCCATACCAATACCACCAACACCTGTTTCATTTCCATCTTCTGGGGTGGCTTCAGTCGTGGGAGTTTCTGGAGTTACTTTAGTTGTTTGTTCTGGCGTTTCTACTAAACCTGCTATTCCGGCAATACCTGTACCAATATTACCAACCCCTGTTTCATTTCCATCTTCTGGGGTGGCTTCAGTCGTGGGAGTTTCTGGAGTTACTTTAGTTGTTTCAGTTACTGGTTGAGTAGTATCTACTTCTACTTCGGCTGCTAATAACTGCACTCGCTGAGAACGAGCTAACTTTAACCACTCACCATCATCTGTGACATAACCTATTTCCGCCTGATATTCTCGTTTAGTCTCTAGAGACTCTACCTCCCTTTGTGTGCTTGATTCTGATATATCATGCTGTTGCACACTCTCAGCTGTTTGTGAGTCTAGCTCGTCTATATCTGTCACATCATAAACTCGCAGTTGATATTGCTTACCACCATGTGATTTGGCTGCTTCCTTGTCTGCTTGTGGTACTGACCAAGTTGCTGATGCTGTTTGACTATGATTGGAACTCAGAGTTATTTGACTATTTTTTTCTTGGCTTGCCCAAGCTGCTACTAACCCTGCTATTCCTGCTATTCCTGCTATGGGAGCTACTCCCATACCAATACCACCAACACCTGTTTCATTTCCATCTTCTGGGGTTGGAGTTACTGGTGCATCAGTTGCCTCAGCAACTCCAGCACCAGTAACAGGAGTTCCCCCTACAGGGGGAGAGTCTGAATCTGTAGTTGTTCCTGGAGCTACTCCAGCTACACCTGTTCCTTCTGACTCATTTCCACGCCCTCTGAGCAGTCCCCATAGTAATGCTCCTATTAGGGGAATGCCCAACAACAGTAAAATCCACCAGGGAAATCCTTTTTTTTCTGTTTCTTTATTTGCATCACCAGTAGGTGCTTGCACCAGTGTTGTCTCAGTTTTATTATCTGGACTGGGTGCAGTTGCTACACCTCCAACAGTTGCAGAATCAGTTTCCTCCTGTTCGTTTAATCCTGTCTCAGTTTTATTATCTGGACTGGGTGCAGTTGCTACACCTCCGGCGGTTGCAGAATCAGTTTCCTCCTTTTTGTTTAATTCTGTCTCCGTTTGAGATTCGGCACTGGGTGAAGTTGCTACCTCTGAAGGCTTGGCTTTATTGACCGGGGTAATAGTTGCTAAATCACTTCTTCCCTGTTGGTCTAATGCTGCCACAACTTGTTGACCACCTTGAGAAGTAACTAAACCTAGAAATGCTAGAACTTCTGGAGAGGCAGCTTCTTTTTTGTAAACGTAGCTACGCGGTTGAGAGTATGGGTATAGGGGGTTATTCGGTAGGGTTTTGTGCATCGGAACAACCCGAACATTTTCTTTGTTCAGAACTTGGTCGGCGATCGCATAGCTAATTCCATCTTTACCTAATTCTTTGACTACTGCTGATGTATCATCCTCAGATAACTGAGTCGTGTTACTTCCTGTCCTAAACGGACTTTTTTTAAACACCTCATAGTTTTTGAGAGCTTCCCTGGTATCACTAGACTCTGGGCGATCGATGAAGCGAATGGGTACTTCTGGACCACCTACTTCTGACCAATTGGTTATTTCTCCCCGGAGTATTTTAGCAAATTGCTCAAATGAGAGGTTTTCTTGAAATGGGTTGTCTGGAGAAATTATAATAGCAATTTTGCCTCGATTCATGGGGACTTCAACTAATCCTTGGTTTTTTTCTCCAACAGTTAATTGACGTCCCACGGCTACTAAATCTGTTTCTCCTTTTAGGAGCGCTTCTAATACTCGACTTGTATCACTTGTTACCAGTTCAACTTGACCATTTGGATATTTTTCTTCATAACGTTGTTTTAGTGCTTGATTCATAACTAACATACTACTAGAGCCGGACAATCTGATTTTTGTGCCACTTGGTAGTGATTCAGGTAGTGGGTAGCTAGTATCTGAGTTGATAGATTGAGCTAGGATGGTATTGTTTAAAAAAGATAAATTATTAGCTGCTAATGGCTTAGGAGTAGAAGTTAAGGTTAGCAATACTACTGATATTTGAACTAATTTTTTGCTAGAGGAAGACATTTTCATCTGGCTTTTAGGTTTTTAGGTTGACAAAATATGGTTAAATTGACTTTGATAAATTCGCCTTAAATTTGACTATCAATTTCCTCTTAACCATTAGTTTTTTTTATAATGAATTGACAATTTCAAAATTTGCTAAATGAAGGTTAAATTGCCGATCAATAATTTCAGTAATTCTACCTTCAATTTAGCTGTGTTAGTCAGATATTTGTTAGCTGCAAAATATACTTTGCTGAAATATACTGTTGATTATGTAATATAAAAAACTTAGTCTATCCTAGTTTTTGGGAAATAATTATTCTTGGCTGATAGTTTGGTTTTTTTTACATTTTTACTATTGAAATTGTCAATTCTCCTTGATTATCTTCAACGTAACTATCAAAGAAAAATGCACAGATATTTGTTGTTTGTAGCACTTCTAAAGTTAATGTATCGTCATCACCATTTAAAGTTGACCAAGTAGCCTCTACTTCTAAGTTGGTTTTTTTATTGATAAACTTGCCACCATAAATCCACAACATGACAATAGGTTCACCAATATTATTGCCGTCATTTTTGTATCCAAATAAACCACTGCGGATTCTAATTACATAGGTTCCTGGTTCTAATTTTGTCGAAACTGCTGTTTCTTCCTGAATCTTGCGCATAGCTTCAGCATCAAGAGCATAACAGTTTTTTTTGCTGTCAATCTTCAGATCCGTAACTGTACAACCTTCCATATTTCTTTACTATTTCCTACTAAAATTTTCTACTCTTCTCAACTAAGGCCATTCCTAGTATTTATTTGAAAATCTAATACAACTGTCCAACAATTAATAATCAGTTAGAGGGATATCTTAGTTTAAGAATCGTTCTGTAGTTAGTTTACACCTGTTTAGTCCATCCCCTCACTGTTTGGCCTACTCAAAATATTAAATAATGTTGCCAACTTTTAAATTTTAAGTTAAGATATATTACATAAGCCTGAAATAAAGCAAGGATAATGATTATGGAAAATCAAGAAAAAAAGTTAGGTTTTACTGACTTTGCAGAAACTTGGAATGGTCGCTTGGCAATGTTGGGTTTTGTTATCGGTATCGCTACAGAACTCTTAACTGGTCAAGGTATTCTTTCCCAACTCGGTTTAATGTAATTTTTCCGACATTTTTTTGTTGTCTTTATTTGCACTTAACTGCAACTATTGGAGGTTTATTAATATGGAAAATCAAGAGAAAAAGTTAGGTTTTACTGACTTTGCAGAAACTTGGAATGGTCGCTTGGCAATGTTGGGTTTTGTTATCGGTATAGCTACTGAACTCTTGACTGGTCAAGGTATTCTTTCTCAACTCGGTTTGATGTAATTTTTCCCAAATTTTTTGATTATCTTTATTTGCACTTAACTGCAACTTTTGGAGGTTTATTAATATGGAAAATCAAGAGAAAAAGTTAGGTTTTACTGACTTTGCAGAAACTTGGAATGGTCGCTTGGCAATGTTGGGTTTTGTGATTGGTATCGCAACTGAATTGTTGACTGGTCAAGGTATCCTTTCCCAGCTTGGCTTAATGTAACTAATTCTGATTTCTTAAGAACTTTTCTGTTGTATTTACAAGAATTTAACTACACTAATTAGAGGTTAGTCATCATGGAAACTCAAGAGCAAAAAGCAGGTTTTACCAAATTTGCAGAGACTTGGAATGGTCGCTTGGCAATGTTAGGTTTTGTGATTGGTGTTGCTACTGAATACCTCACAGGTCAAAGCATTCTTTCTCAAATTGGTTTGATGTAATCAAGTTAGCTGCGATTCAGTTAAATTTGAAAACTGGAATATCAGCTTTGAAATACTAATTCTTAATAATATAAAAGGGGTTGAAAATCTCAACCCCTTTTTCAGTAGAACTTTGAAATATTTAACTTAATGCGCGATTGAAGTTTTTAACTCCTCTTCAGAGTCAGGAGACTTTATACTACTTTCCGGTAATTCAAGCTCTTTAACAGGGTTACGAGCTTCTATTAAACTGATAGCTCGGCTGACACTTTCCGGTAAAATTACTACTAAACTACCAGAAGAGGCACGGTCTAAAGCCGTATTAATTGCACTTGTCTCATCTAGAATTGATTCATAAATAGCTTTTGACTCAGAATCTTTTCCTTGACTCAAGAATTGCTCAACACCTTGATAAATTAGTTCCGCAGCATTTCCCCTGGGTCGTCCCCTAGTATCATCATCTTCTTTGATAATAATTTCATCAAAGATGTCTGCTGCTAGTTCCCCAAGAGAAACAAAATCTTCATCACGGCGATCGCCTGGTCCACCAACTACACCGATCCGTTTACCTGGCCAATTTCTGACAAATCCACCTAATGCCTCATAACTAGCAGGATTATGAGCATAGTCTACCAAAGCATGATAACTACCCATATTAAACATATTCATCCGACCCGGAGTTTGATCCACCGAAGCCACAAAGGTTGACAAACCTTCCCTAATATGCTCTATTTTGACTCCTTGGGTAAATACAGCCAAACAAGCTGCCAAAGCATTAGCAATCATAAATGGAGCTTTACCAGCCATTGTAATTGGCACATTAACTGCTTTTTCAATTCTTAAAGTCCAATCACCTTTCAAAATTGAAATATAGCCATTCTCATAAACCGCTGCCAGACCCCCCGCTTCTGTATGTTTTACTAACAGTTCGTTATTTGGGTCCATTGAGAAATAAGCAACTTGACCTTTGACTTTCTCTGCCATTGCTGCCACTAATGGGTCTTCAGCATTCAAAATTGCATATCCTTTAGGCATTACCGACTCAGCTACTACACTTTTTAGTTGAGCTAGTTGTTCTACAGTATCTATATCTCCAATACCCAAGTGGTCGGCAGCTACATTTAATACTATTCCCACTTCACAAGCTGAAAAGCCTAAACCAGAACGCAAAATACCACCCCGTGCCGTTTCTAACACAGCAACTTCTACTGTAGGGTCTGAGAGAATCAAATGGGCACTTTGAGGACCTGTATTATCTCCAGCTTCAGCCAAATACTCACCAATATAAGTACCATCAGTAGTCGTATAACCAACTACTTGACCTGTCTGCTTCATAATATGAGCCAATAGTCGCGTAGTAGTAGTCTTACCGTTAGTACCAGTAACAGTCAATATTGGTATTCGCCCATTTCTCGATCCGGGGAATAACATATCCATTACTGCCCCCGCCACATTTCTTGGTAGACCACTACTAGGAGCAACGTGCATCCGGAAACCAGGGGCAGCATTAACTTCTACAATAACTCCGTCCACTTCTCGTAGTGGTTTAGAAATATCTTCAGTAACTACATCTATACCTGCAATATCTAGACCAATTATCTTAGCAGCTCTGGATAATAGCCAAACATTTTCCGGGTGTATTTCATCAGTGCGGTCTACTGCTATACCCCCAGTGCTGAGGTTAGCTGTTGCTCTTAAAAAGCAAATTTCTCCTTTTCTCGGTATTGAATCTATGCTGTATCCTTGTCTTGCCAGGATAGCAAGGGCAGATTTATCTACCGTGATTCTAGTCAGGACGTTATCATGTCCATCTCCTCTTTGAGGATCTCTATTAGTTTCTTCAATCAGTTCTGATATTGTAGACTTACCGTCTCCCACTACATGGGCAGGAACTCGTTCAGCCACAGCTACAACTTTGCCATTTACTACTAACACCCGATGGTCTTTACCTGTGTAGTAACGTTCCACAATTACACTTTTTGTTTTGGAAGCAGCACTGGCCAGGTCGTATGCTTCTTCTGCCTCTTGCCAATTTCTCACATCTATGGTAATACCACGACCATGATTTCCATCTAGAGGCTTAATTACAACAGGGTAGCCTCCAACATCTTCAATGGCATCTTGAAGTTCATCAAAGTAGCGAGTAACTGTGCCACGAGGTACTGGTATTCCTGCATCTTTAAGAATTCTTTTTGTGCCTTCTTTGTCACAAGCAAGTTCTACACCAAGAATTCCTGTTTGGTTGCTGAGAGTTGCTTGAATTCTTTTTTGGTTAACCCCGTAACCAAACTGAATCATAAACCGAGCAGCTAGTTGAGTCCAAGGAATACCTCTTGCTTCTGCTTCTTTCACTATAGCTTCTGTACTTGGACCCAAAGATGCCTGATTTTTGAATTCCTTCAGGTCTTCTAAATCTTGCTGTAATTCTGTTGGAGGATATGTACCTGTCTCAACAATACTTTGGCAGAGTCTTACTGCTGCTCTTGCTGCATACCGACCTGCTTGTTCATTTTCGTATTCTATTACTACCTGAAATATTCCTGGAGTAGATGTTTCCCTGGTCCGACCAAAACCAACTGGCATTCCTGCCAGTTGTTGAAATTCTAGGGCAACGTGTTCGATGACATGGCCCATTAATGTTCCTTTTTCTACACGACTTAGGAAACCACCCTTGACTCCAGGCGAACAGTGGTGTTCTACCAGACTTGGTAGAACCTCGGTTAATCCTTTGTAGAAACCACGAATGTCAGATGTATATTTTTCGTAAAGGTCTTCTAAGTCTAGACGCATAACCACCAGTTTATGGCGGCGAATGCTCCAGTAGTTTGGACCGCGTAATGTCTGGAGTTTGAGGATTTTCATAGGAGGATTTAAAGGTGATGCTTAGAATCAGAGAAGCAACGTCAGTTTTCTTTTTAATTTCAGCTCAGACCATTGGTTAAACTGTTTACTACAAACTTTTTTTCAGGATGCACTAATCCTTTCTGCTGTACAATACCTACAAAATTTCGGC
>NZ_JAAHGT010000228.1 GCF_010672385.1 Okeania sp. SIO2F4 | reverse complement strand
AGTTTCTAATTTTTACGACTAAACGGCGGTCTGGTTCCTGTCCATGACTGTAAGTTTCTAGATCTTCACAGTCCTGGAGCATAGTATGTATTTGACGACGTTCCGTAGAAGACAGAGATGTTAACTAATACTCCTGACCAGTCAAACGTACTTTTTTAGCTGCATACTCAGCCATTAATAATAATTCTTCTTGGCGACGAGCTCGATAACCTGCTATTTCCACAGTGTAGGCCAAATTTTGTTCTGAATCATGATTATTTATATTCAGAATTGTATTGGTGAGGTACTGAATTGCATCAATTACTTTACCATCAACTCCCACTAGAACAGAAATTTGTTCTGGTGTCAGGTTAGTTTCATCTATTATCAACCAATAGGAATATTCTTGTTGTTGAGCTATGACTTTGGCGGGAATTTTTGCTAAGTTTAGCAGTTTCTCTAGCCATTGCTGTCCTTCATCTAGTCCTTGATCTCGATCTATATAACTATCGCTCATTACTAGCATTAAGCTTTCTTCTTAGAACGTCCTGGTTCAAAGGGTAGTGCTTCTCTTCCCTTTCCTGTTTTTGTTGTTTTTGGTTGTGACTCTTCTACTAATTTCTGAAGATTTTCAGGTAATGGTTCTTTGGATAAAATATATGCCTGAATAGTTTGAAATATGTTAGCTATCAGCATATAAAGTAGCACACCCGCTGGTAAGGGAGTAAACAGAAATATTCCTGAAAATAGAATTGGAGTAATTTTGTTTATAGAGTCTTGATTTGGATTAGCATTGTTAGCTCCAGCTCCTTGACCTGATATTGTCTGACTAGCATATATGCTAACTCCAAAACCAACTACCATAATTAATATGTCCCAGTGAATTGTCCCATCATCATCAAAGGCACCGACACGACCAAGGGCTTTAATAAATAGAAACCCCTTATTTGCTGCAATTCCTGGAATTGTACCTTGAATTGTCGCTTCACCTGATTGTAAAGCTACTAAATTTCCATCTCGATCTATTTGAACCCTTTCAGAACCTTTAGTAACAGTCCATAATGGTTGGATTTCAGATTGATTATATTCCTCTTTCAAAGTTGCTAAAGATTTTCCTTGTTCTGTTTGAAACTCAACCTGAGTTTTATCTCCAACAACTAACTTATTACCACTAGGCATCAAAGCCAAAATTGGGTAGTGAACACCATCATTAATATATATATTTTGAGGTGAAGTTGTATAAGCCTGTGGTTGAATTCGTTCTAGCTGTTCTTGAGGAAATATTTGTAAATCTACAGTATAATTGATATTAGTAAAAGGCGAGCCACGCAGAGTTGCAAATAAAGCAAAAAGTATGGGCATTTGAAATAGCAGTGGCAGACATCCTGCCAATGGATTAAACTCTTTCATCAGTTTAGCCATTTCTTCCTGCTGTTTTTGTGGATCATCTTTATAGCGTTTTTGAATCTCCTCTTGTCTCTTCTTCATCAAAGGTTGCGTAACTTTCATCTTACGCATATTCCGAATTGACCCAGCATTTAATGGGTAGAGACTTGCACGAATTACAAGAGTTAAGGCTACAATTGCTAGACCATAGCTTGGTACGATCCCATAGAAAAAGTCTAGGATCGGCAGCATTATGTTGTTGGAAATAAATCCTATACCAAAATCCATTATTTTATGTCTACCTTGGGGCTGGTGATATTTCTAATTTTGACGATTTGAAATTATTTGTTACTACTAATTCACACATCTAGTTAACTACTTGTAAATCTAATAATTTATCAGCATTTTTACTAGGTTGATATTATATAGTAGGGAATAGGGAAATGGATAATGAATAGTGGATAATGAAAACCATCTCTAATTATCAATTATCAATTATCAATTATCAATTAATTAGTAGCACTATCCGCTTTTTGAGTTTTTGCCATCATCTTTTCAGTTATGTAAGCTTCAATTTCTCTAAATCTTGGTATTGCCCTTAGTTCTAAGCGACTACCATTTCTCAGGGTAATTGCTAAATCACCCCAAGCCCCTAATCCTCTAGGAACTTTGGCCACTTTGACAATTTCTGAGTAAACAATATCTGTACGATCTTGTCCCATCCAGCCCCCTATGACTGAAACTCGGCGATTAGTAATCCGATACCTTAGCCACAAGGCCCTAACAATAGCCGCAACAGTTAGAGGCAGGCCAATAATTGTTAGGCCAATTAATAAATTAAAGATTAAATCTCCTATATGGGGACCACCCTCATAGAAGGCTTCCTCTCGAATACCCATGCAACACCTCCGCTTGTGCCAATAACTTCTCTAATTGTTGCAGAAATTCATCATAATTGCACTTTTGGGCTGTTGGTTTTACCACGATGACGATATCCCATCCTCTTGATATACATGGCAACATTTGGCGCAAAGCCGATCTTATTTGGCGTTTGATTCGATTTCGGACTACTGCTCCTTTGCTCACCTTTTTGCTAATAGAAATGCCTATCCGAGTAGGTCTATGAGGTTCCAAGTTATCTTTATCTAGAGGTAATTTCGGGCTTTGCTGATGACACAGAAGAGCCCTTAAAGCCAAATCAGAACTATTTTTGCGAATTCCTTTCTGATATACAGCACTAAAGTCTTTATTCTGACGAAGCCTGTTTTCTGTAGGCAACATGGTGAGATTTATTCAAACTTGTCTAAATTATGAAAATACTCTCTAATAAACTGCCAAACGATCGCGACCTTTTTGCCGACGCGCTCTAATTACTGCTCGGCCATTTCTTGTACGCATCCTTGTTCTAAAACCAGATACTCTTCTTCTCTTTCGACTGGTACCATGTAAGGTTCGCTGAGTCATTTTTCTCTACTCCTTCACCACTAATCTAAATAATAATTTAAAGTCACAATCTGCAATTGTAGCATAGATATCTTAATAAAGTTAGTCTGGGTCAATTCCTCCTCTATTATCAACTCAAATATTCTACTCTATACTCAAAAGCCATGTGCCAATATAACGTAGTAAAGGTACATCACCAGGAGTCCTGATATTGGCATTAAAGTGGAACATTCCACCAAATCTAGGGTTTCTTACATTGTTGAGAACTACCTCAATTTTATTACCAGCAGGAATAGGTTCAGTAGGGTAAATTTCTATAAAATTATTTTCTTTGTCCCATACTACTTCATCTATGGGTATTGATTCTGGTTTTGTAGATTTTCCTCCTCCAACACGAATTTCTATATCGTCAGTATCAAATGAACCTTTATAGTAATTAGGATAAAAAATTGATAACTGGGCAACTGCTAAATTTAATTTGTTTGCTGGTATTCGCAGTCGATAACGATCCCAAGTCCCAGATTTACCAGAATCTAAACGGAAGTTTAACTGATTTTTCTGTTCTGGCCCACCAAATAATGTAAATCCTGGCATTCCCTGAGCTAAACTTGCCATCGAGAACCCTGTTATTAAGCAACTACTTACCATCAAAGCAGAAAGTATACGTTTCATAAAATTTTCTCTAACTTTAAAATCTCTTCACTAAAACTTTATCAAGATTTTATAAATACAGCTAGGGATTTTATAGCTGAAGTCAGAAGTCAGAAGTTTAGAAGTTAAATAAAGCAGCACGGACTAAATTTGAGAGGAGTGAGAATTTCCGCGATAGTAACAGCGACTACTATACTACAGCGCCAGACAAATTTATAAATATTCATACCAATTGACATCTACCCAGGGCTGCTCTACAATACAGGGCGGAATTCCTAAGCATCGGGATATTAGGGCTTTCTGCTTCCATGCACCAGCCTCAGAGGTAGAGGATCTTTCCGGTCTGAAGGCGCCCTCCTAAAGACTGGCCAGCGCGGCCTAGGGATCTCTCCCATGAGAGATTGGCGCTGACACTACTAGCCCAGCAGCCATAATTTCACTACTATACCACACTATTGGTCAAACCGCAACATTGATTGCTTTTCCCATCCCTGAGTTCCCCTCCCCTCCTTTCAAAGCTATGCTTTATCAACATCTTTAATTAACATCAAACTTGACAAAATATACAAGTTATGTATTAGCCTTTGAGATGCTTTTTCTGAAGAAAAGTTTATTGAATCAGACATTTTTTTGAGAACTACAGACAAGATTCTCACTTCCTACACCCCCCACACGGACCACACGGACCACAAGGTTTTCAGGAGTTCCTGAGATAGCTTTCACTCGTGGGGTTAGGGGAGATGGAGAGCGCGGGTCTTCAACCAACGTTTAGATAAATTTTTTCGTAGAGAAAGGCAAAGGGCAAGAAAAACTTAAAGGATTTGTAATTAATTTTGCCTAACTAGGTGGGCGCAAAGTCAGCATAATTAGGGTTTGCTGAAAAAGTCTTATGGGTGAGGGTAGGAGGACCGAGTCAGGAGAACCGGGAATTATAGAGGAGGTAGTCAGAAAAATTGTCCCTAGATTTTTTTGCCATAATCATCCCCAAATATTAGCTTTATGCAGCTCTTTTCACCGAAAAGCTGGCACTTTTTAAAGACAAAAAAATGCTAAAGCCTTTATCTGTGAATACGCGCGAGAATTAATCAGCAAGCCCTAATTATATAACAAAATATCAATAGACCCCTCCGGAAAAGAGGGAGTAGGGAGTAGGGAGTAGGGAATAGGGGGAAAGAATTAATGATTTCTGTACGATAATTGATTTGATTTTTAATTATCACGCCTATGTCTAATCAGCAAAAACCATTAATATATCTTCCTCACAGTATGTTCCAGTCCCTTTGGAGATAGTGAAATTTAATTATGTTGAGCTAGTGAGGTACTTATACCAAATTGATAAATCTTTGCTACAAATAGTTAGGCTATTTCTTAAAAGTAAACCCACCCCTAACCCCTCCTGGGAGGGGAAGTCAGGAGAATCGAGTCAGAATTAATAGGTTTGATACCATTTTTGATTTCGTAATTTATCTTTTTCGTCAAACAGACATGGACGATCGAGTCTTTTAATACTGTTTATTATTCGTAACATTCTTTTTTCATGCATGGTATTAGCTCAATTCAAGCTTCAAATTAAAAATCTTGATCTTGAGATCCATCAGCAAAAATCTCATACCTAAGAGACTGTTTGTAAAATGAATATTAAATCCAGGAGTAGTGGATCGACACAACTAATGGGTGTGCATTAGGGCGGGTTCATTTGATTGAATCTTGATGTATTAATTTGAACACCAAACCCCCCCTATCTATTGCAAAATTTTAGGTGTGTCAGTCCAGTAAGGTGGGTTAGGCGACAATACTTATGAGTCGCGAACCAAACTATTAACTGGGAGCTGTAACTCACCGAACATACTGAAGATTAATCCAATACCCTGTCTTAATCTTTACTTGTGCATTCACTCTCTAACACTCCCTTTTATTAGGAATTTTATGGAAATTTGTTATAGGTTCGATAATGACAAATTTAATCACAAATTTTTGGTATTAAAAGTCACTAGATTTTTCTCTGGCCACCATGAATTCATAAGATAAGTTAAAGATAGCAATGAGCAACGAAATATCAGCCTAATAATTTTAAATAAGAACCAAGTAGTAAAAAACCATAAGATAGCTAGCTAACTCAGGCCCATTAATTTTAGGTAGGGTTCCCTGGTAAGGAAATCAAACTTTAGTAGACAAGGAGAATTTATGAGAATAGCGGTAGCTAAGGAAACTCTGGTCAATGAATCTCGTGTGGCCTTAGTTCCTGATGTCATAGCCAAGTTAGTTAAACAGGGGCTAGAAATACAGGTAGAAGCAGGTGCGGGAGAAAAATCTTTCTTCTTTGATGGAACTTACGAACAAGCTGGAGCAAAGATAATTTCTGATAGTGACACCTTGTGGCGTGAAACTGAGGTACTCCTAAAAATAGGGGTACTACAGGAATCAGAAATTGATAAATTGCAGGAAGGTAGTGTTGTTATTACTTTCCTCGATCCCCTAGGAAACCCCAGTATTGTAAAGCGTTTAGCTGAAAAGAAAGTAACTGCATTCAGTATGGAACTGATCCCTCGTACCAGTAGGGCGCAAGTTATGGATGCTTTATCTTCCCAAGCTAATATTGGTGGATATAAAGCTGTTTTGCTGGCATCTGCTGCTTTACCTAAGTTTTTCCCCATGTTAACTACAGCAGCAGGTACTATTAAACCTGCAAAGGTATTAGTTATGGGTGCAGGAGTTGCTGGTTTACAGGCGATCGCCACTGCTCGTCGTCTTGGTGCGGTAGTAGAAGCATTTGATATTCGTCCAGAAGTTAAAGAACAAGTACAAAGTTTGGGAGCCAAATTTGTAGATGTGACTCTCAAAGAAGATACTGTTGCTGAGGGTGGTTACGCGAAAGAACTTTCCGAGCAAGCTAAACAACATACTCGTGAAGTTCTCACACAGCACGTTGCTGCTTCGGATATTGTCATTACGACTGCTCAAGTTCCTGGTAAAAAAGCACCATTGCTAGTAACTAAGGAAATGGTAGACCAAATGAAACCAGGAGCAGTAATAGTTGATATGGCAGCTGCACAGGGTGGTAACTGTGAATGTACTGAAGCAGGCAAAGATGTACAGTGGAATGGCGTGACTATTATCGGTCCTGTAAATTTACCAGCAACTATGCCAGTTCACGCTAGTGAATTATATGCTAAAAATATTTCTGCTTTACTCAAGTTGATGGTTAAAGATGGAGAGCTAAATCTAGATTTTGAGGATGACATCATCGCTGGTGCTTGTGTCACCCATGCTGGTGAAATTCGCAATCAAAGGGTAAAAGATGCTTTGGGTGTTGCTGTTGGTGGTTAAATAATTCCCAACTGAAAAGTATTGCTAGGTTTGTCAACTCAAAAAATATATAGCAATTAGGGCTAAAGGCTAGTTATTGTAATTAATTTACGGTTAATTGCTATGATTTGACTGTGAATTGTAATTTCTCAAAAAAAAGTTTTGTCTAAAAATGATTTATTAAAGTCTAGTAACAACAAAGCTTGAAAAAAATTACTAATAGTTCAATGGTCAAATAAATCTAACTTTATCAAATAAATTGGAAGTTAAGATTTTGAGGAAAGCTAATAGCAATATGAGGAAAGATTAATTTCACCAATTCTAGCATTAGGTAATGAAATGAGGAATTACTAAACTGAATAGTTGAAACAAGGTAAGATTAAACTTCTTGCTGCTTGTCTAATTTCTTCTTCCTTCTGCTCTCAAAGCAAAAAGTCAACAATTAACTGCGAAAAGACTATGAGCGAAACATTAATTGCAGCTTTATTCGTATTCGTCTTGGCATCATTTGCCGGATTTGAAGTTATTAACAAAGTGCCACCAACTCTGCACACTCCCCTGATGTCTGGAGCAAATGCTATCTCTGGAATTGCAGTTTTGGGCGCACTAATTATCGCTGGTGACAAAGATTGGAATGTCACAGTGATTTTAGGTTTAATTGCTGTTGTTTTTGCCACCATTAACGTAGTTGGTGGCTTTTTAGTAACAGACCGGATGTTGCAAATGTTCAAGAAGAAGGAGGCTGCATAATGAGCGACTTTATACCAACCGGAATTCAGTTAAGCTACCTAGTAGCGGTATCTCTATTTTTCGTGGGGCTGAAAAAGTTGGGTTCTCCAGCTACAGCTCGGAATGGTAATTTGTTAGCATCAGTAGGGATGTTGATTGCTATTGTGGCAACCCTACTAGAAAAAGAAGTTTTGAACTATGAGATGATTCTCATCGGAATCGTTATTGGTTCAATTATTGGAGCGATCGCTGCCTACAAAGTAGAAATGACTGCCATGCCTCAAATGGTTGGTTTATTCAACGGTTTGGGTGGTGCAGCTTCTGCAATGGTTGCAGTAGGTGAATTTTGGCGGTTTCTAGCTGTTGCTCAGTCTCCCCCACTACCTACTACTATTACAGCATTATTGGGCGTATTAATTGGTGGAGTAACTTTTACAGGTTCTGTAATTGCTTTTGCTAAACTACAGGGAATTATGAGTGGTTCTCCAATCACTTTCCCATTGCAACAACCTGTTAATGCTCTATTATTTGGTGGGTTTATTGTTGGCAGTGTTTATCTATGCGTCACCCCATTCAACTTACCTGTGTTTTTAGCATTGGTAGGTGTATCTCTGGTATTAGGCATAATGTTTGTTATCCCCATTGGTGGCGGTGATATGCCAGTAGTGATTTCTTTGTTGAACTCATTTTCTGGATTAGCTGCTAGTGCTGCTGGTTTTGTGGTGATGAACAATATGTTAATCATCGCTGGTGCATTGGTTGGTGCTTCTGGTATTATCCTTACAGTTATCATGTGTAAGGGTATGAACCGTTCCTTAACTAATGTACTATTTGCTGCGTTTGGTACTGGTGAAGGTGGCGGTGCTGCTGCTGGTGCAGGTGGCAAAACTGATAAGACAGTTCATAGTATTGACCCAGAAGAGGGTGCAATGATGTTGGGTTATGCTCGGTCTGTGGTAATTGTGCCTGGTTATGGTATGGCCGTTGCTCAAGCTCAACATTCTGTCCGGGAGTTATCAGACCAGTTGGAAGGATTGGGTGTTGAAGTGAAGTATGCTATTCACCCAGTTGCTGGCCGGATGCCTGGACATATGAACGTATTATTAGCAGAAGCAAATGTCCCTTATCCTCAGTTATATGATATGGATGACATTAATCCTCAGTTTGACCAGGCAGATGTAGCCTTGGTGATTGGGGCTAATGATGTGGTGAATCCTGCAGCTCGTGCAGACCAGAATAGTCCTATTTATGGAATGCCCATTCTGGATGTGGATAGGGCAAAGCATACTATTGTGATTAAGCGCGGTCTCAGCACTGGTTTTGCTGGTGTGGACAATGATTTGTTCTACAAGGATAAGACTATGATGCTGTTTGGCAGTGCTAAGGATATGGTTGCTAAGTTGGTTTCTGAGGTCAAGCAACTTTAAAGCTTACATTTAACTTTGGTAGGCGAACTTTCTGTTGTTTTAAGGCGCTTACTTCTAGTAGTTAATCCCGATTAGTGTTCAATGGTTAATACTTCTGTAGTTTTACGGAGCAAACCATTGTTCATTTTTCGGGAATTTTAATGAATTCAGAAGTTAAAATTCATATGAAATCCGGAAAGGAGCGTCGGGATTAAAACGTCATATGTTGCGATTTTCCTAATAGTGTGCTATTGTATCTAAATTAAGCCTACTACGCTAGTAGTTTTAGTCTATGCAGCGACAGTAAGACCAAAAAGAGGTTCGGCCTCGGAGTCAAGTGCTATGTTTCGCTTTCGGTTCAGGACATGAAAAGCGCAGCTCCTCTGCAAGAGGTAGTAGAAAGTCCCTATAACTGATACAGCGGTAATCCCGCGTTCTCGCGCAAGCGCAACTTCGGGACAATGTTAAATTTTAATATTTTCACACAATTCTCTGAATATTTAGTATATACTGTGTTATTATACAAGATGAGAATAAGTTCGGTTGCAATGTTTGTTTATATTGAGGGTTACTTTCCTGTCGTTATTGGCAAGCTTCTCTCCGAAGTCTAAATCTCTACACATCTCTAAATTTGGGAGAAAATCTATGTCAATTTATGTAGGTAACTTATCCTACGAGGTCACACAAGAAGACCTATCTGAAGTTTTTAAGGACTATGGTACTGTCAAGCGAGTTCAGTTACCAACTGACCGTGAAACAGGACGCCCACGTGGCTTTGGGTTTGTAGAAATGAGTACAGAGGATGAAGAAACTGCTGCTATTGAAGCACTTGATGGTGCTGAGTGGATGGGTCGTGATATAAAAGTTAACAAGGCAAAGCCTCGTGAAGATAGAAGACCCGCTGGTGGAGGTTATAACCGCAGAGGTGGTGGTGGTCGCTACTAAATCATAAAAAACTAATTATTAGGGTTAATAGTTTGCTAACAAATGTTTAGCGGACAACCAAGGGGACATAAGTAGTAAAAACGTTGACAAGATTTTCTTGTAGACATTGGGATATACCTCCTCAGTAGATAAGGTTTTACTGTGCATTGTTAGCAAATGTTAGCTACTCATAGTATCGGGCTAAATTAACTCCTATAATTGTTTAGTTTTGTAGAATTTGTTTTGTAGAATTTACTTTTGTAGTAGTAGGTTAGGAAAATAAATTATTGGTTTTCACCTAAATTTATCTATCAAACCTGCCTCTACTTCAAACTTTCATAGCCATCAGTTTTCGATCTAGAACTATCAAATAATCTCGCCCATAGTTACAATTTTCTAATAAGAGTTTGAGATTCTCTGGTAAATCTTGAACTATTTCTTGACTACAGGAACCGGCAGCTAAAGCTATAGTTGCCACTGTATCTACATCTCCTGTAAAATTAATACAATCCATCAATAAAGTACTCATTTTATCATTTCTTTGCACTGCAGTAATAGCTGCTCTAACACTCATCCAACCTTTAGAACCTACTTTTTGATTCCAAGCTTCTGACCAAGGTTTTCCCGGAACATGAGTTTCAATAAATTTTCCTAATTGGCTTTTTTTACCTAAGTTATAAATACAATAATGACTCATTAATGCTGAGGCGATCGCTGCATCAATTCCGTCAGGGCTATTATGAGTAATAGTTGCTTGAATAATTGCTTTTCCTTTAACTTCTTTAATGGTAGGAAAAATACCAATAGGAGCAGCTCGCATTGCAGCGCCACTTTTGTCGCTTGTACCAATTATTTCTGCTAAAAATTGTTTCCCACTGTCTACTCGTTTTAAAAAGTCATAAAATTTTCGAGAATATCCTTCTCGTTCATCTCTTTTAAAAGCTTCAACAAATTTATTAGCTAAATTTTCTCGCGTCCAAGGTTCCCTAGAAATTATCATTTCAGCAATAGCAATGCTCATTTGAGTGTCATCTGTGTAGGAACCGGGAATAAGTTTATGGCGAGGGTGCTTCACATAATTAAATAGATTATTTTGTTGTTTAATTAACTCAATATCTGCATATTCAAAACCAGCACCGTAAGCATCACCAATAGCAAGTTCTAGTAACATAATTAATTTAGTAAAAGCACGACAAAGATTTTGACACGGATGTACGGATGATTAGACTCAGAATTTAGGTAGATAATTTCTAATTATAATGATTTCAGAGAAATTTTAGAGGAAATGATATCATGTGCCTCCTCCGGGGGAGCTACGAATTGCAGATAATCACTTATAATAAAGTTTTTGTTTGTAGTATAGCTCTCAGCCCGAACTGTAGATAAGGCTGAAGCCTTACTACGAACTTTAATTATAATAACTATTTAACCGAACATAATATTAGACAGAATTATGAAATTAATTAACTTGTTTGTCTGAGTCTCAAGTCAACTCTGATTAAAATTTATTTGTTGAACTAGCTTGTGAAGTTCTATAATAAAGGTAGGGTTAAACTCTACCGAGAAATTGTGGTCTAAAGCCTCCCCTTTTAAGGGGAAAAAGCGGTCGTTAGCGGAGCTGTCCGTAAGGATGGGATGGCGAGGTCTCCTAGCCATATCCAATCTACCAAGAGAAGAAAAAATTTTTCATGATTAGTCAATCCTAA
>NZ_JAAHGT010000227.1 GCF_010672385.1 Okeania sp. SIO2F4 | reverse complement strand
GTTTACACCTTAACAAATAGCTCAAAAGTTATTAAATATATTAGATATAGGTAATACCAATGTGATAAATGTTTGCTACAAATAGCTAAGGGACTTTTTAGGAGTCAACCCACCCCTAACCCCTCCGGTGGAGGGGAACTCAGAACTCAGGAGTCGTATGGGAATAGCTTCAATACCATTTATCAGTTTATCACTTATCTTATTAGTCAAAGGAACATCTCCTGTACAGTCTTTTAATCGCCCTTATTATTCGTAACATTCTTTTTTCATGCATGGTATAAGCGCATTATTACAAAATTCAATAGTATGAAGAGTTTTATCTCCAAATCCTTACTTTTACTAAACAATATAATAGACCTGCTTTAACTATTTTTACTTATTCCTTCTATTTGTGAGTTTAAGTTTGTCATTAAAAATTCCTGAGACCTGCTTTAACTATTTTTACTTATTCCTTATTCCTTGTATTTGTGAATTAAAATTTTTCATCAAAGATTGCTAAATTCCAAAATAACTTAAAATATCTTAAATTATTTTAAGATCTAGCATTTTATTGAAAATAAATTGTAATTAATCATACTAACAATCATCCCTATAATATGTTTATCTAAAATTATGGAATTATACCTAAACTAAAAAAATGTTATTAAGTAAACTAGCGATAGTTGATTCTACTCTCCGAGAAGGAGAACAATTTTTTAAGTCAAATTTTTCTACAGGAGATAAAGTTGAAATTGCTAGGGCACTAGATCAATTTGGAGTAGAATATATTGAAGTAACATCTCCAACTGTTTCCCCTCAATCCTATCAAGATTGTAAAAACTTAGCTCAGTTAGGTTTACAAGCTAAAGTTCTCACCCATATTCGCTGCCATCTTGAAGATGCAAAAATAGCCCTAGAAACAGGTGTAAATGGTATTAATCTATTTATGGGTACATCTAAACTTTTACGTCAATTTGGTCATGGTAAAAGTATTGATGAGATTATTGATATAGCTATAGAAGTTATTACTTTTATTCATCAACAAAATCCCCAAATAGAATTGCGTTTTTCCACAGAAGATTCTTTTCGTAGTTCCCTATCAGATTTACTGCGAGTTTATTTAGCAATTAATAAATTAGGAATTGTTAATCGTTTTGGAGTAGCTGATACAGTAGGTATAGCCACTCCCCACCAAGTTTATCAATTAATTCAAGAGATGAGACAATGCTTTTTTGAAGATATAGAATTTCATGCTCATAATGATACAGGTTGTGCCATTGCTAATAGCTTTGCTGCTTTTGAAGCAGGAGCAACTCATATTGATACAAGTGTTTTAGGCATTGGCGAACGTAATGGTATTACTCCTTTAGCTGGATTAATTGCTCGTCTTTATACCCTGGATGCAGGAGCTTTAAATCGAAAATATTCTCTATCTTATCTTCAGAAATTAAATCAATTAGTAGCGGAAAAAATAGGAGTTTCTATTCCCTTCGATCATTGTATTGTTGGGGAAGCTGCTTTTAATCATAAAGCTGGAGTTCATACTAAAGCAGTTCTGAATAATTCTCAAACTTATGAAGCAATAAATCCCAGTTATTTTGATTTGAATCGGTCAGTTTTAATTAATCACAAACTCACAGGTAAAAATAGTATTGCACATCGCGCTCATCAACTAGGTCTAAATCTCGAAACTTTCCAAATTCAAGCCATTACTCAAACAATTAAAACTTTAGCAGAAAGGGAGAAACTCACCTTAGAAAATGTGGATGAAATTTTGTATTCATACCAAAAAAATATTGGTTGATTTTTTGGTAGTCCTATAGATGTAGTGATTTTATTATGGAGGCAGGGAACAGCCAACAGGGAACAGGCAACAGAAAATATATTTATATCTAATTCTTAGTTTTAGAGGAATAGTATTTACTTGCCCACTTAACTTTTTTGAGAATATCACTACTTGTATACAACTACCAATTTTTTTTGTGAATGTGAATATAATTACCAAGTTTATAGCAGCTCTTATACATTATAAGATTGGCAAAAAAAATCCTTAACTAAAAGTTATTGATTGAAAGTTTTTAGCAAATACTATCTTAATATGATGTCCGGTTGAATACTTATGAATAAGGATGAAGGAGTCAGGAGCAAAGAAGAAGGAAGAGAAGAAGAGAAGAAAGTTTTTTATAACTAATTAAACGGACATGATATTACTTTTAACTTTCGTGAAACGGTGTAAGGTAGATTTAGGCGGATTGCTTTTTACCATTTATCAAAGACAATCGCTATAACTGAAATATTAATAAACTCCTTTGTTCCCAGAGAATAAAAACACCACTGAAAATCACAAAAGTAATTACTAACTGACGAAACAGTTAAGGACTAATTTTTTCTAATACTAAATGACCTAGCCAATTTCCTGGAAAAGCAGCTATTCCTATGAGTATCCCATATCCCAAATATGGCAAAGTTAAATTACCAAAAACTGCATAAGTAATCGCCTTAACAATATGAACTACTATCCGGTTAACTGCTTGAGTACCCAATAATTCTTCTTTTTGCAAACCATAATTTAGGTAAAATGGTGCAAGTAAAGGTCCCATACTACCAATAATACCTGACAAAAACGAATAAATAAAACCGGCAGGTAGAAAATACCATGCACGAACAGTAAAAGATTTTTCTTAATTCTTAATAATTAAATTTCTCCCAGAGATAAATAGAAATAACCCTACAAAAAAACTTAGCCATCTTACGGGAATTTTGGTTAACATAAAAGCCCCTAAACAACCACCAATAATAGCACCAGGTAGTTCCCAACACATGACTGTCCAATTAATTTTTTGCCAATAAGCAACAGCACGTTCGGCGTTACCAAGAATTGCTCCAATTGTAATAATTGGTGGAATAGCTATAAGTTCCTAAAAATAAACCAACTATTGGCATTAAGAGAAATGAACTACCCCCACCTGCTAGGGTACTTACAAACCATCCCAAAATACTTGCTAATGTTAACCACACATAGGTCATATTATTTTATAAGTTCTAATTTTTTACTGCTATTTTTTTCACCTAGCTTGATTTTGGGATTTTAAATTTCCTAGAGGAGCTAAAATTAAATAATATTCTCTAGAATCTACCGATAGAAAAATTTAGTCAATTTAAGCAGATGGGCATAAATAAACCTGAAAACGAAAAATCAGAAAATGAAGCCAGAAATCATTTTTTCAAAGATTTTCACTGTTTTGAATCTTCGTGGCTATTTTATGGATACTTCAACCCACCTACTTAGTAGTTTCTAGATAACAAATTTTTAACAATATTAATTAAACAAAAACTTAATTGGCCTTCCTTTTTAAAGCATTAGCTATTCATAATATAATCCTTCTATTGGTACACCATCTTCATATTTATTTTCTTTGGATTTTCCTGGTAATTCATTACCATTAACACCTATACGATTAACTGGAAGTTTCTCTTTTTCTGTACCCACTCCTAACAAGACTAGAGGTTCATCTCCGCAACTTTCTTTCGTTGTAAAAACTACCTCTGGGAAGCAAAATACCTTGATTTTTGGTAAAAACTCCAACTTCACCATCTTTGTCAAAAAATCTGGCTTTTCCTGCTAAAACAAAAAAGGTATGATCCTCTCCTGGATGGGAGTGCAAAACATTTTCTCCCCCTTCAGCGAAACATTTAATTCTCACGCTCATTAAATCAGTTTTGGCGAGAGTATAGTCACTCTTGCCTTTACTCAAAAGCTGAGTTTTAAGTTGAAAAACCTGTGGTTCTAGACTTTGATTAGAATATTTTTCTATCAAGAATTGATTATCTTGATTAGCAACCATTGTCAGTGTTTTTAGGAAACTTTACAATACTAGAAATTATAATATCTCAGTTACCCGATCGCAGATGTGATAAAAATATTAATTTTTTGCTGTGGTTAACTTAAAATTACCTCTTATATTATGTTTTTTTGAATACCCACAATAAAAGTTTTAGGGAATAGGGAGTAAGAAGGTTCTTCCTTCTCTATTAGAACTTCTGACTTCAGTTATAACTCCCCCACTCCCCCAATAATTTCTCCCACTTCCAAACGAGTACCATTAGCAAAATCCCAACCAGAAACCGCCTTCTTCCCCGCCAACTGTACCTGCCACAACAACAACCAACCAGCACCAGTTTGCACCACAGGTCCTAAACCCTTAATTACTTTGACAACCTCCCCAATATTTCCAACAACCTCAGATTCAGAAGACCAAACCTTCTCCAACTTCTGTAATTCCGGAGGCAACTCCGACCAATATTCAGTCCCTACAGGTACAGTTGCCATTACTTTCAAAGACTGACCCCGAAAACTGGTGAAACAATTAGGGAAAAATCCTCTGACTTGGTTGTGAATATCCCAAGCGCTCCTCGACCAATCAATTTCATAATCAGAATTTTGAATCAGTGGAGCGTAAGTTGCCAGAGAATTATCTTGAGGAATAGGTTCAATTTCTCTTTTCCCCAACTTCCGCAAAGTTTCCAACAATAAATCTGCTCCATCTTTTGCCAAAATTTCCGCTATGGATACAGCATTATCCAACAAACCAATAGGAGTCACACTCTTCAATAACATTGGACCAGTATCCATTCCCACATCCATCAACATCGTAGTATTACCCGTTTCCGCCTCGCCATGATAAATAGACCACTGAATAGGAGCAGCACCACGATATTTTGGCAAAATCGAACCATGAACATTCACACAACCCAACTTTGGCATATCCAAAATTTCAGAAGATAAGATTTGTCCATAAGCAACTACGACAAATACATCTGCTTGTGCTTGTCTTAATAAATTGAGAGTTTCAGCATTTTTTTTAACTCGGCGCGGTTGCCAGACAGGAATATTATGAGCAACTGCCAGTGACTTAACTGGAGATGGAATGAGTTTATTGCCTCGCCCGCGTCTTTTATCGGGTTGGGTGACAACTGCAACAACTTCAATTTCTGGGTGAGCTAATAATTTTTCTAGAGTAGCAACAGCAAATAGAGGTGTGCCAAAAAATATTATTTTCATAGGAATAAGGAATTAAGGAAAGTTATAGATAAGTCTAGTATAATTATGATTGGTACTTTATTCCTAAAAACTAAGACATTGTAGTAATGCTCAGAGAGATAATAAGTTTCAATCCCCTGAGAATAATAAGATTGCTTCCTGCCACTCCCTTCCAGTAGCAATAACACAATATGAGGCGTTGGTAATTGATGGAATGATTTATTTTTTGTGGTAGCGCCCCGTACCTAACCCGGTTAATCATTAGACATCTCCGGAAAAGAAGGAACACTTAACTGGGAACAGGGAACACGGATAAATAATTGATAATTTATGGATAATAATTGATTTTCTGGGGGATTCTCCCTACAAATTTCATTCTGTGATTTACCAACCCCAAATTTATAATATGATTTTCAGACCTATTTACCCTTTAACTGACCTGGAAAAAGCTGCTTTCTAATACCAATTCACTTTAAAGATGTCACAAATAGTTTCAAACTTTAAATGTCAAATAATTGCCTCAAACCTTTCTATTGTCAAAGTTTTTAGCCTATCCAATCTAACTTCAGAATTCTGAATTCAGAATTCTGTGAAATGGTATAACTCCTGAGGACTGAGGACTCAGGACTGAGGACTGTAAAATCATACTTTTATTTACAAACGCCCAATATTATAGTGCTATATATAAGAACTCGTCTAAAAATAACCTGAACAGTTTTTTTATGGAAGCTAGATTTTACAATTCATTTGAGATGAAATTTGTACAACCTATTTTTATATTGCTCCTAAGTAATATTTAAGGTAAAAAATATCATGTCTGTAGTCATTAGACATCTACAAAAAATAAACAAGCCTTTTCTTTAACCATTGGATAGGGTTGTAAAAGTCACCAAGTAAATCATTTTTCGTACCTTTTTTATAAAAAAATATTGCATTTTGATTCTTTAATTTTGCCTTCTGGAGTTGGTCTAGCTAAAAATATATATCTTTTCCATGCCTATGTTTATTAACATAACTCCTTTCCTGAATATTCAAAAATTATCGTTTTCTTCCTTCTTCCTTCTTCACCTCTTCCTTCTGAATATGTACCTGAGACATTTACATTTACGACAGTTTCGGAACTACCGAGACCAGAAAGTTAAATTTGATGCTGCCAAAACAATTTTGGTAGGAGATAATGCTCAAGGAAAATCTAATCTACTAGAGTCAGTAGAATTACTTTCTACTCTTAAGTCTCACCGAGCAAATCGCGATCGCGACTTAATCCTAGATAGCAAACCAGCAGGTCAAATTCAAGCATCTTTGGAAAGACAATTGGGAAATATTGACTTAACCCTAACTTTACGGAGTCAGGGTAGACGTACTGTAGCAGTTAACGGTGAAACTTTACGTCGCCATTTAGACTTTTTAAGCATTCTCAATGTGGTTCAGTTTTCTAGTCTAGATTTGGATTTAGTCAGAGGTGGACCCGAAGTTCGTCGTCATTGGTTAGATAGACTTTTGGTGCAACTCGAACCTGTTTATGCTCACATTCTCCAACAATATAATCAAGTTCTCCGTCAGCGCAATGCTTTGTTAAAGAAAATTCGTCAGCAAAAGATAGCAGCAGAAAGTCAGGGTTCGTTATATTCTATTCCTGCTCAAGAGTTAGCTTTGTGGGATGCTCAGTTGGCAACTACTGGAGCGCGAGTAATTCGGCGACGAGAACGGGTTTTGCAAAGGTTAGCACCGTTAGCAAGTGAGTGGCATCGTGCTATTAGTGGGAGTAAGGAAGTTTTACAGATGGAATATTTAGCAAATGTAACTGTTGATAGTAAAGAGTTAATTATTCAGGATAGTTTGGAGGGAGTACGTCAGGCTTTTTTAGAGAAAATCAAAGCAAGGGCGATCGCCGAACAATATCAAGGTACTACGGTAGTAGGTCCTCATAGGGATGATGTAACTTTTAGTATTAATGATACTCCGGCACGACAATATGGTTCTCAGGGTCAGCAGCGAACTTTAGTATTAGCTTTGAAATTAGCTGAATTACAACTTATCGAGCAGGTACTAAAGGAACCGCCTTTGTTATTGTTAGATGACGTTTTGGCAGAATTAGATTTGCATCGACAAAATCAATTGTTAGAAGCAATTACTAATCGTTTTCAAACTTTGATTACTACTACTCATTTAGGGTGCTTTGATGGTCAGTGGTTACAGGATACTCAAATTCTTTCGGTACAGTCGGGGAAGATTAGTGATTTCTTTGATTTTTAGGGAATAGGGAGTGTGGGAAGTGTCGGGAGAGGGGGGAGTGTGGGGAGATGGCGAGATTAAGTACCTTTTTTAAATTCATCTCTAATACCATGCATGAAAAAAGAATGCTACAAAAAGATACATCTTGATTGGAGATGCTTAAAAAGAGCTTCTCCAATTCATTTTAAACAGCTTTATCTATCATTTACCTCTTTTTTTTCAAGATTTACTTCTTCTTTCTTCTTCCTTATTCCCTTTTTCGTAGGGATGTTGCATGCAAATTCCCTACAATTTTTGAACAATTAATAAATTACCTCTTCTGTAATAGAAGGATTGCCTAAAAGGATTTTTTTTCTTCTCAAGGGGAGATTGGATATGGCTAAGTTTCTTCGCCATCCGGTGGTCCTGTATATGTAGTGATAAAATTACAGTGAAGCGATACAGATTAATTTATGACTTGACATCTGAATTATATAGATTTTTTATTATTACTGTCATAGATAATAGTATACTTTTTTCATAATACTTGGGGTTAATTATTGATAGTTTTATGACTGATTATATGTAGCGATCGCCTAGATAAAAATTTTAAAATTATTAAGCATAAAAAACTTAATCTTTTCAAGATTAATGTCAAGAACTAATCATTTATATTGGCTTATCACTACATATACAGGACCACCACAAAAATTTATCACGCTTGGTATAACCCTTCTGCCTTCTGCTTTACCCTAATTTGACAAAAAAGAAAAACTGTAGTAATACAAATTTTTCAAGTAACTATACTAAAATTCTAAGTTAAGCCAGACTATGAGATAATCCATATAAGTCAGATACCATACTAAAAAAGTTCCATGAAACGTTTTATTTCTCGTCTATTAGCCTTAGTTTTAGTTTGTGCTATAGGTTTGATGGGTTGTTCTAACCCCTCAACTTTAAGTGGAAATTATTCGGAAGATACATTAGGCTTAATCAGCAGCTTAAGAGCAGCTATTGAGTTACCAGAAAATACAGAAGCTAAGAGTGAAGCTCAAGCAATAGCACGTCAAATAATTAATGACTATGCCTCTCGTTATCGACGTGATAATTCTGTTGCTAATCTACCATCATTTACTACAATGCGAACTGCTCTGAACTCCTTAGCAGGACATTATAGTTCTTATCCAAATCGTCCTGTGCCTGAAAAATTGAAGAAACGTTTAGAACAAGAGTTTAGACAAGTAGAACTTGCTTTAAAGCGTGGAGTTTAATTGTTGGTTAGAAGTAAGAGAAAATTCAAAATCTTTATTGTCTATCTAGACAATTAGTGATTTTTATATTGACTAGAGATATAGAAAAGATTTTGGTAGTTCTCCTCAATGTAATTTGAGATGGGGATGAGCAATGCGTAGCAAGGGAGCAATATGCTCCCACTGACATACCCCTTATACCATTTCTCAAAAACTTTTCTACTCGTATCTTGAGTAGGGGAATATGGGAGTGGGTAGGAGGTTGCATGCAACGTCCGAGAGCGAGAAGTAAAAATAAGAATAATTAATAGGCTCCTGGCTAATAAATAATTATTAAAAAGCTTCTATGCGCCTCTGTTAATTACTTAATAGTTGAAGTATCGTCAAGTACAGCATTAATTGATGGTAATTGGTATTAAGCAAAATAATTACAATGCACCATCATCACCAAGATTTTTTGGCTCGCTCTGAGAAGATATGCAAATAACAAACAAGGAATTTCTCAACATAAACCCGAACAAGAGGAAATTATGAATTAACAGATTAGTTTTGAATATCAGTTGATTATCTTAATAGTTGAATGTGAAAAAAATCGACCTAACTTAAACAGATTTTAAAGAAAAATCTCAGTAATATCTGTATTACTCCGTTCTAGTTGAACTAGCTATAAACTATGAAAAATATTTCATTATAATTATGGCTGTTTAATTAGATTTTATTGATCTTGTCCTAGCAAAAATCTGAAGGTATTAGACTTCTCCAAAAATGAAAAATAAAATCAATTATTGTCCATAAATTATCAATTACTACCCCCTGTTCCCAGTTAAGTGTTCCCTCTCTTCTGGAGATGTCTATTGGCTATTGAGAGTGAGATATTATATCAAGTCCGGTAGCATCAGTATTTTCAGGCAAGGAAAAAGGAAGAAAGAAGATTTAAAGTAAGCATTCAGCTATGAATTATTAACTCATTTCCTACCACAGAATTGTATGGGTTCACAACTCAAGCGAGTCTTTCTTGTGCTTCAATACTCTGGTTAAAAATGTAGTAGAAGTTAAAATAAAGCTGGCTTCATTCATTAAAAAACTGTTTGCGTAGTATTCCGTAGGATGAGCTGACTGCGAGCTAGCTGAATGTTTACCATTTAAAAGCTGGAAAAAACTTAAATTTTCTGTAGATATTCACACTAACTTTTACAAGCTCCGATACCAGCAGACATGATATTAGGTAGCATATTTTTAGAGAAAACCCCACATCAGTAAAGCTTTGTTGGGTTGGCGAGATACGCTTAACTCAAGCTACATTATTATAACTGACTCCTAACTTCTGAATTCGTGGAAACAGCTAACTAAATTGTAGCCAACATTTATCAAACTGAATATTATGCACAAATTTTGTACCTCACTGACAAAAATTCCAACTAGAAAATATTTCCATATTAGTCTGGTAAGTATTTTATTTAGTCTGGCAGTAAATTCCTTCCTATGGTTTCCTTCAAAAGTACAAGCACAAACAGACATTTATTGTCGGTTGTCACCAGAAGCGATCGCCGAAAAAGAAAGTCTTCGTCAAGCAGTTTTAGGAGGAGATAAAGATGCAGAAAAAAAATATCAAGATATTCATATTCAACATAATAGAGTTGTTGGCAATTGTCGCCTGAGAAATTGGCCGAGAACTCAAGGTATTTGGTTGCGACTATATCCTTGTGATGTTAGACCGGGAGAAATTGATAGGATACTAGATAAAGTTGTTAATTACGGCTATAACCAAGTATACATAGAAGCTTTCTATGACGGACAAGTGCTTCTACCCGCAGCAAATAACCCTACAGTTTGGCCGTCTGTACTCCGCGTACCTGGTTATGAAAATGTCGATTTATTAGCTGATAGTCTGAGAAAAGCAAAGGAAAGAGGTTTGCGTGCTTATGCTTGGGTATTTACCATGAACTTCGGGTACACCTATTCCCAACTTCCCAACCGTCAACAAGCTTTAGCGCGTAATGGTAAAGGTCAAACAACTTTAGATGTAATTCCAGATAATGTTAGTTTACATAACCAGTTAGGTGCGAGTCATGCTTTCCATACTTTTATAGATCCTTACAGTCCGGAAGCACGTCAAGATTATAGGGTTATGGTGAATGAGGTCTTAAAACGCCAACCTCAAGGAGTTTTATTCGACTACGTTCGTTATTTGCGGGGAGTCGGGAGTGACTCTGTAGCGGATGAGGTAAAAGATTTATGGATATATGGTGAAGCTTCTCGAAATGTTCTATTGCAACGCGCTAAAAATGAAGCGGGAAAGAAATTAATTAGAAAATTTTTAGACAAGGGGTATGTTACTTCTGGAGATATTTATGCTGTTTCTTCCAAGGAAACTCCGAAGTGGCAAAGTTTCTTTTCACCCTCTGGTAATGGCAAACTACCAAAAAGAGGTTCTGGAACGCAGGTTTGGGAATTGAGTGTTGCTCATGCTGCTCAAGGAATATTAGATTTTCTCCAGGTAGCGACTCAACCAGTGCAACAAAAAGGTCTGTCTACTGGTGCTGTATTTTTTCCTGGTGGGAATAGGAGAATACGGAATAATGGTTTTGACTCTCGTCTCCAACCTTGGGATCAATTTCCGACTTCGATGGAATGGCATCCGATGTCTTATGGAGCGTGTGGGGATAATGACTCTAGTTGTATTGTTTCTAAAGTGGAGAGAGTTATGAGTATGGCGTCTGATGGTGTGGTTGTTATTCCGGCGATCGCTGGTGTTTGGGGGGAACCTTTTAAAAATCGTCCTTCTTTGGAAATGCAAATGCAAGCTATTAGGAGAGCGACTCCTCAGATTAATTCTATTAGTCATTTTTCCTATGGTTGGCAAAATATTGAAGAAACTCGTCTGCGGAAGTCTTGTCGGTTGTAAAAAATTAGTCATTGCGACGATAGGAAGCAATCTCAGAGGTGTCACGAGATTGCTTCCTTCCACTCCGTTCCAGTCGCTGCGGACTTTATATTATTCTATGATTTAGTTTTCCCAACGTAAATCTTGTCGGTTGTAAAAAATTAGTCATTGCGACGATAGGAAGCAATCTC
>NZ_JAAHGT010000226.1 GCF_010672385.1 Okeania sp. SIO2F4 | reverse complement strand
TATGAATCTGTTCTCCACTTCCTAACACTTCCAACCCTCCCCACTCTTACCAAGGAGTACCGATCATCATAAAAGAAGCCCAATAATAGGGATGGGAAAAAGTCATATCTTCGGCAAATTCAGCATCTGGCAGTTTCACGCCATCATCTCCAATTCGACTACTTCTTAGCCTTCCTGCTTCCAGACGTAGATCGCCATTAATCATTGCTATCTGTGCTTGCCTCAACGCTTCTGCTTTCACAGTAGTATCTTGCAAACTCAACTGTCGATAAAATTCTCTCATCAACCCTAAAGTTCCCCCATCATCGACCTGCCATAAACTTGCTAAGACTGATTTCACTCCCGCTTGCACTGCTAACCCAGCAAAACCTAATTCTGCATCCAAATTACCGAAAGCAGTTTCACAAGCACTCAATACTAATAACTCTATTGGTTCTCCATTTTTTGCTAACTTTCGTAATTGATCGAACTTTAATTGTTCGTTCCATAACTGAATAAAAGACTCGTTAGGTGCACTGGGTTGAAAAGAGCCATGAGTTGCTAAATGTACAATCCTTGCTCCCTGTTTTATCCGTTGCTTTTGGAGATTTTCAAATGTAAAACTTTCGTCAAAGAAAATCTTACCTCGCCAATTTTGCCGAATCATTTTTAACTCTAAAGGAACAGCAGGTAAAGATACTATGTTAGGGTCTTGAAAATCTGAGGCTCCCATTGCTAAGACTGATAAATCTTTAATATTTTTGTAGCTAGTATCAGTCATATTAATACTAGGAATTAACCCCATACTATACTTTTCTATTAAGAATTTTTCGCCATCATGGAGAGCTGCAAAAGGAATACTGCGCATGGCTGGGTCTAGAGAGAACATAAGTGTATCTATTTCCCGTTTTTGTAATTCTGCTTCTAAGGGTGAAATTAACAATTTATATAATTTTTGCGCAGCAGTTAAATATTTATTGGGATTGCTAGGGCTAGGATGACTGACTCCTCCAATAAAGCTTCGCATTTGTTGACGCAATTCATCATTATTAGCGACTTCTATTCTCTGAAAAACTGGTGAACCTTGAGAGGTAACTAAAATTAATTCTAGGTATTCAGGTTGAGAAATAACATAAATAACTGCTGGTTTTTTTCCTGTTTGATTAGCAACTGTATTTAGTGATTCTCTAATGCTAGTTTCGGTAATAACTGGCAAGTTATCTAGATTGATTTTTAATTCGTTAGCAAAGGCTTTGCTACGGATTTTATCGATTTTATCCGGGGATCTTCGGTGGTTGAGACTAGCAAGAATTAGATTTCCTGATTGGGGGCTAATAGTTGGTATTTTCTGCTCTGAAGTCATATTATTCCTCAGACTATTATTTTCTTTTTTACTATCATTATCAACCAGTTTTGTTGTGGAAGATCGAACTAGATCCCCATTTTCTAATCCACCAAGTTCACGAGGAGAATCTACTGTTTCTTCTAAATTAGAATTGACATTTTGATCTAGATTAATATTTTCGTTAATTACCATATTTTGAGTGGGGTATCTGGGTTGAATATTAACTTGACCATCAATATTATTAATCGAGTTAATGCCACTAGAAAAATTAATTTGATTGCTCATTAGACCGATCGTGCCTCCACCATTGTTTGTAATTTTACCCACTGTTAAATTTTCACCAGAAATAATTAAAGAACTGCTTCTGTTTACAATTGACGTCTGATTTTCTATAGCAAATGAACCACTACCATTGTGGTCACTATCGGCTACAAGTTTTACCTGAGTTTGAGGTGTATCTAATCTGTGATTATCGGAGTTTAAATTTAGTTGACGATCGGATAAATTATTGATAGTAATATCATTAGTTGCTGCTAAAGTAACATCTGCATTATTAGTCATTTGTTCTAGAGAATTTTCGGAAACATTCAAGTTTGTAAACTGATGGTTTTCTGCTTCCGAAACTTGGGAATTAGTTTCTGGGTTGACCGTAATATTCTCCGACTCCAGTCGTATATCCCCAACATTATTCTCAGCACTTAAATCAACTGTGCCACTAAAACTGCCTCCACCAGAAATTTGCACAGACCCACCTTCGCCTAAATTTCCACTACCCCGGGCGCTGATGTGGCCAGATATATCAATTTGCTCTCCAGCGATCGCTACATTTCCACCCTTACCAGTCAAATTAGCATTGGCAGAAATTATAGAATCTGAGCTAACATGAATGTGAGTATTTTGTTCCTGGTTAACTGTATAATTACCTAGGCTAACTGTCCCACCACCTCCATCCCCTGAGACATTAATATTAGCCTGGTTAAGGGCAATCCGATCGCCCACAATCTCTACATTTCCTCCTACTAGTTTTGTATTTTCCTGACTCAGGGGAGGTAGGGAACGATTAGTAAATTGAGTGTTTGAAGTATCGAGATTACCGGAGATAACCACGGAACCGGGGGTAGTTGCTGTTTCATCTCCACTTAGTATAAACTGCCCATCTTGATTGATGGTGACTCTTGTAGCATTCTCCCTTGTACCTTCCCCAGTTAACATTTTTGGCAAAGACAGAGGATCGATTTGCCCATCTGAACTATCTGGGAAGCGATCGCTGGAAATTTCCAAATTCAGCAAATGTCCCTCTTTGCTAATTCTTACCATTGACTGATTTGGCACAGCAGCAATACGAATATTGCCACCGGGGGCTGCGATAGTACCATAATTAACGACACTCCCAGCTATGAGGGTGACGTTTTGCCCTGGTTTGACTTGGAGGTTGCCATTATTAATAATTCCTGCGGGTTCTTTGGGAAAAGTAAAGGCGCTGGGATTTCCGATCAGTGAGGCATAGTTATTTTTACCTGTTGCACTGAACCACTGATTATTAAATTCGATGCCAGTAGCGGTAGTGGCAGCAAAAGCTGCGGGTATATTTAGTTGAGCATTTTTACCAAAAATAATTCCGGCTGGATTAACAATATATAGGTTAGAATTGCCTCCTGCTACTTGAATTAAACCGTTAATAAATGAAGAGTTACCACCTTTTACACGAGTAATAATATTTTTAATTGTTTCAGTTGAGGAAAAGTTTGCTGTTTGACCTTTATGGAGGTTAAATTCGCTAAAACTATGAAAAAGATTTGCTCCGTCTCTTGATAGTCTACCTCCATGAATATTGAAGCGATTGCCTGCTTTTTCAACTATTGTATTTGTACCATCTGTTGATGTTTTAATTGGTTGCGCTTTAACTACAGGAGGTAAGAGCAAGTATGCTAAATAGCTAATAGGGGATATTCTAGCTGCTATATCTGCGATTGGTGACAGGTATACAGTTGATAGTTCAGAATTGTTTTTATCTTGACTAACTTGAGATTTTTTTGTTTTAATTTTGGAGTTGGGATTTCCTATTTTTCTGAAAATATCTATCTTTGGTTTAGATTCTTTTTTAGATTCAGGTTTCATCTTACTGTCTCCGTTTATAATAATAAAATAAATAGGAATAGCTGATAATTTTATTTGGCAAAATAATAATTAGAATCATCTTGAAACTTATGTGATGATTTCTCAATTATTGTCTGGCGATAATTACGATCAAAATCGTCAATCTTCAAGGAAAAATATTAACAATATATAAATAACAAAAATATCGAAATCAAACCAAAATTTATCTAGCTTTTATTTTTATCAGAGCTAATTTCATAGCTTTACTTGCTGTCTTTTGGTTTCTTAAGTCACATAGTTTAGATGGTTATCAGGATATTAGATATTTTCCCTGAATGGGTAAGAACTTACCTACTGGGTCAAGTCAAAATATTAAAAATTTAATTTAAATTCAACTTTTAATATTGTGTAAATAACACAAATATCAAAATCAAACCTATCTAGCTCTTATTTTCATAATAGCTAATTTTATACGTTGACTTGCTGTTTTTTTGTTTTTTAAGTCACATAGTTTTGATGGGTATAGCCATATTAAATATTATACCTTAATGGGCAATAACCTACCTACTATACTAAACCAATCATTGGTTCTACCCCCCTAAAACTTAGATATGCTAATATATAAAAGAAGTACAAAGTTGCTTGACTCTAATGGCTTTTTGTTTGTATACTTAATAGTGGGTTTTACCCTTTTAGGTATTTTCCCTGACAGGATTGATAAGTAACCATTAAAGTATAACCAATCATTGGTTACACCCCTCCTAAAAAAAAGAGGATCAAATACATGAAATAATTGGAAAAATTGCTTGAAGATCATAGATATGTGTTTGTATTTCCAACTAGATTCGGCAAGGGGTCTCCCGTTATAATCTTCGATTTAACGGGAGGGGAATTGCCGACAGCAAGCTTATCTAGGTGTCGATTGATGTTTTTCTTCTGATTTCTTGTCTTTAAGTTTTAGTGAATCTATGAAATCATTTATTACTTGCGTCATCGTTTTTTCATTTTCTGCTGCATATAATCGTAGGGGCGATTCGCGAATCGCCCCTACTTTAATCTGTTATGACTGATTCATATATTTAATCGTGTTTTCTTGATTTTATGTATAGACAAACTTTATACAAACTATTATAATAAAAGTCTGGTCGAAAAAGAAAAAAATGATCATAAGTCATTGCTACAAAATCACGCCAAATCAAGAACAAATAGCTAAAATTGATTATTGGCTAGAACTTTTGAGAAGACACTGGAATTATGCTTTGGGTCAACGACTAGACTGGTTAAATAGAACTAGATGTCCGATAGACCGTTGCTCAATAGTTTCAAGTCCAATTGGTGAGATTCCTGTTAGACCAGATTATTATTTTCAGCAATCAGCACTTAAACAGACAAAACAGTTATTTCCTGAGTATAAAGAAATTTACTCTGAAGTTCAACAAATTAATTTACAAAAACTTGATATTGCCTGGAAACGTTGGTTAATTCCTGACAAAACAGGTAAAAGATATGGTAGACCAAGGTTTAAAAAGTCTGGCAAATTAAGGTCATTAAGCTTCAGTAGAGTAAATCATCTTAAAGCAGCAGTTAAGTTTGATGGTAAACAAATTATTATTAGCAGATTTGGTGCTATTCCAGTGATAGTTCATAGACCAATTCCAGATGAATTTACAATTAAAACTGCAACTATAACCAAAAAAGCTGACGGCTACTATATTAGTTTTAGTTTGGAATATAAGTCAGTTCCTAGTTTAATACCTACAGATAATATCAAAAATTCTGTAGGTATTGATGTAGGTTTAAAAGAGTTTTTAACTACTAATACTGGTGAGACTGTTTCTGTTCCAAATTTCTATAGAAAAGCACAATCTAATTTAGCTAGAAAACAAAGTAAAACAGCTAGAAAAGAAATTGGGTCTAATAACTGGAAGAAGGCACAAAATAAAATAGCTAGATTACATCAACATATTGCTAGACAAAGAGAAGATTTCCATTACAAAACTGCTCATAAATTAGTTAAAGAGTATGATTTGATTGCTGTAGAAGACCTTAATATTAAAGGTTTAGCTAAAAATACTAAACTATCAAAATCAATTTATGATGTAGCCTGGGGTGCTTTTATTGAAAAATTGAATGCAGTGGCGGTAAAACGCGGTGTTCATGTAATTAAAGTTAATCCTCACAATACATCACAAAATTGCAGTAATTGTGGTCAAAAATTACCTAAAACTTTGTCAGTTAGAACCCATTCTTGTCCTAAGTGTAAAACAGTTTTAGATAGGGATGAGAATGCGGCAAAGAACATATTAAATAAAGCATTAAACGAGGTGGGTATCATCTTGTCTGCTTGTGGAGGCGTAAGACGTTAGTCAGCCTGTGAGACAAGAAACTTCTGAAGCCTGGATTCAATTATCTTTGTTTTAAAAGCTCCCGTTATAATCTCCGATTTAACGGGAGAGAACTTCACAACCCTGGGCTTAACCAATCATGTATTTGACTAAGCACAGAAACTTTGTTCTTTCAACCTTTAATAATTAAGTAAAAAGTAGTGATGAATACTAAAGCTGTCTCAAGTCCGATGAAAAAATTGACTGGTCTCTTACTAACTATTGCTGCCAGCGCTTTAATTAGTTTGCCAGTATTAGCTCAAAACTATTATTCTTCTGCGATATTCAATCCACGGCGTAATTCAACAAGTCGCAGTGTTGATGGTACAATTGCTGGAGAATTTGATGCAGCAATCAAGTATTATCAGAACTTCCAAACTTTTGCAGATGCAGTAAACCAAGCGGGTTTAATGGAACAATTCCGCTCATCCAATTCCCGCGGTGCCGTAGAATATACAGTTTTTGTCCCCACAGATGCAGCTTTTGCAGCTTTGCCAGAAGCTACAAGGAAAGAGCTATTCAAACCAAAAAACAAGGAGAAATTACTTAAACTTTTGAACTATCACATTGTTCCTGGTGCTGTTTCTAATGAAGAGGTGGCAGAGGGAATGGTGGAAACTGTTTCTGGCGATCGAATTACAATTAATCTAGATGCTATTGAGGATAAAATTACTCTGAATGAGTCCAGCACTATTGAGTCATCCCAACGTGCTAAAAATGGAGTGATAATATTAGTGGATGAAGTTTTGATACCAGAGGAACTATAACGAAGTCAGAACTCAGAAATTGTTTTTGTAAAGGAGATTTTGAGCAACTCTCCAAAAACATTTCCCCTGAAAAAGTGTGGTTTTATAGCAAATCCGGTTATTATAGGGTCGTCACACAAGTGCCAAAATTATTCTCAGGCAAAGGTTTTGAATTTTGTGAACATATATCTCTCTATTAAAGCGGATTTGGTATTAGACCCAATTATTTTGATAATAGACTTATGCACGAGAACTTCTTAACAAACCCGGTTTTTCCGAGCAACCAGGTTTCGCGTTAGTAATATCATGTCCGGTTGAACAGTTATAAATAATTAGAGGAGACAGGAGACAAGAGGTAGGAGACAGGAGATAGGGAAAAAAGTGTTTTCATCACGCTCTTATCCGGACATGGTATAAGTCCTATATAAAAAATATAGTAGAGGACTAACTTATATAATCAGTGATTTCGCGGTGATATAGTAGGTTAAACATACTAGGAGGTAACTTCTGAAGAAGAAAACCAGTTATTCCCATAGATGTCTATTGTTCAAAGCAAGGATTTATTCTAGGAACAAGGTTTTGCGTGCGTCAGTCTTAATTATCAGTGATTTCACGGTGAGAGTGTCAAAACTCCTCTAAACTATTTGCTAATGCTACCCACTCCTGGACACTTAAATCTTCTGCACGACTTTGGGGGTTGACTTTTAACTTTTCTAATAACTCGGAAAGGCGATCGCGTTCAATAACTGCTTTAAGATTATTCCTTAACATTTTCCGTTTACTAGCAAAACCTAATTTAACTAGATTTTCCATTTTTTTGGGATTATTTGCCTGGGGTTCTATTAATTGAGGTCGTAGTCGTATTACTGCTGAGTCAACTTTTGGTGGGGGATAAAATGCTTTAGCAGGTACATCACAAATAAATTCACAGTTGGCTAAATATTGAATTTTTACTGATAGGGAACTATAAGCTTTGGAGTCTGGTCGAGCGCAAATTCTATCTGCTACTTCTTTTTGTAATAATAAGACGATTAAATCATAAGTATTAGCTACAGGTTGAGCAATTGTTCCTAATAGTTTTTCCAAAATCGGACCTGTAATGTTATAAGGTATATTCGCCACAACTTTATTTGGATTTTGGAAAGTAGGAAATTGTGCCAAGTTTGTTTCTAAATCAAGGGATAAAATATCTCCTTGTAACAATAAAAAATTTTCTACAGAGCCAATTTTTTTGACTAACTTTTGACATAAATCTCTATCAATTTCTACCGCAACAACTGAAGCTGCTAGGGGCAATAAACGATGAGTGAGGATACCTGTACCTGGCCCAATTTCTAGGATGCGATCGCTGTCGGATAATTCAGCAGCTTGGACAATTTTATTGAGAGCTTTGTCACTCCTCAACCAATGTTGAGCAAATCTTTTTCGGGGTTGGATAGTCATTTCAGTTATATAATAGGGAATAGGGAACAGGGAACAGGGAACAGTACCTCTGCAATAAGGGGACTGGAATTCAGGAATATTCTCTTTTTTTATCCTCTTAAAAGAGTCGGCACCAGACCCAAATTTTTCGGTCATAATATATACATAATATATAAGTAATATCAAATCCGGATAATTACTATATCCAAGTCATTGCGACTGGAACGAAGTGGAAGGAAGCAATCTCAGGGGTAACGCGAGATTGCTTCCTATCGTCGCAATGACAACTGTCCAACCGGATTTTATATAATTTATATAAACTTAATATACATTTAATTCCTTAATAACTTTTTCTCGTTTTTATAGAGGAGATTGTGGCAATTCCTTCCCTAGTAAAGATTCTAATTTTGGAGAGATAATTATAGTTCTATTATTGTCTATTATTAGGTGTTGCTGAACCTCTTGTTCCGTCAAAATATTTTTGTTGATATAAGTTTGTAATAACTTATGAATAATCAAGAAAGAATGATAAACAACTGATGTTAACTTTGCTCCAGGAATATGAATATATTGTTCACCAGTTTGATGCTGATACTGATAAGGAATAGGATTATGATCTCTTTTAGAAGTTTCTAGTTCATTTGGTGGTTCTTGACCGGGATAAACTTGAAGATTTTTTTTCAATTCTATTGGTTCTAACTCTGCTACCCAAGGTATCCATTGAGATACTCCTTGTTGAATAGCTTGGAGAATAGAAGCTTCATTTCGATTACCAAAATAGTCAGTTTCACCCTTGATCCAACTTATCCAATTTTGAGGTAAATTGATTGAAGTTTGAGTGAGAGGAACATAGAATTCTGCCTGATTATATTCTAATCCATAAAAAATAGCCAAACGATTCTCACCTGCTTTGATGATTCCTGCGTATTGCCCACGAATTAGTAATGTACTGGAGAAATGTTCTATTAATTGAGGACTTTTTGTCTTGAGAGTTTCTGGAATTTTATATATCCCATAGGCTTTTAATTTAACAATATTTCCGGCTTCTTTATCTCCTGAAAAAGAGGGGATTGGAATTTCCAATCCTTCTGCATATCCTGTATTAATAACTGTATTGAAGTATAAATTTTCTTCATGCTTAATATTCAGTTCAAATCCTTGGTTACTGAGTTCAATATTAGTTACTTTATGATTAGTTTTAAGATTAATTTTTTGCTCTTTTATTAATTTATTAAGCAGTTGGATTAAATGATTACAATATTTGTCGATATTTAGAACTGGTTGTTTAACTTTGACTACCCCATTAAAGGAATTTTTGTCTCCAGTTCCCCATAAAATTTCTTCCCCATCGATTTCCTGAACCAGTTCTTGTACAGAGCCGAAAATTTGATCTGATGGATAATTATTAATATGATTATTATAAATTTCCATCAAATTTTTACTAACATCTTTGAGAGTTATACCTTCTCGATAAATTGCTGTATTTCCTTTAATATTAGGAACTAAATAGTTCACATATTCATCTTCAAAAACATAGTCAGGCATAACTTTTTTAAACAAAAGAGTTTGTTTAAACAAAAGTTCTAACGTAGAAAAATGTCCTCCATAAACAAAGTGATGTAAAATCCCTGTATTATTAAGGGAAGCACTGTAATGATTTAAGGGAGTAGATTCAGCTTCTAGAAGCGTTACTTTAGCAATTCCTAATTGAGAAAGGATAGAAGCAAGGGAAATTCCCATAGCTCCCCCACCAATAATAGCGATTTTTTGTTGTGCTTCTGGGGGAATATTAAATAGTTGTTCGTGAGTCATAAATCACCAAGAATAAAGGTTGAAACAATTGACTATTAAATGTTTCTAAATTGAACTTTTAAAAATAATCTTAAAACGACAATTTTATTGATTAAAAAAAATCACTGTACAACAGTATGGTTATAGACAACTATCGCATTCAGAACTTTTAGAGATATTTGGAGGAGTTGTTAGAGGGATTTGGCAGTCAAGAATATTGCTCCCTACTCGACTCGGTCTTACTTATTTCCTATTCCCTTTTTCCTCCTTAAAAGATTTCCAAATATTTTGAACTAGCATTATTTGCTGACCAATGGGGAGATAGCGCTCAAGGGAGAAAATATTCTGATCGTTTTGAAAATCTACAAAATTCTGCTGAAATGCTGCATAAATTTTCAGGTTCATATTTAATAGTTGATCGTCAATAATATTCAGAACTAATTGTTCTTGATTGTTAAAGTTTTCGTCATTCCTAATAATTAATTTACCAGGACGAAGAGCAAAATCACCTGAATAGTCAAATTTCATCCAAAAATCCACTTCTATATCAGGTAGAGTCTTGTCTTCATCAAAATAAATTTTTAAACGCCGTTCCTGAATATCCCATAGGGGATATTCTTTTTTGATTGCAGGATTTGGTCGCATATTAATGTTAGAATGAACATAAACTTTATCTTGAATATTTTCTACCTGATAAATAGCATTGACAAATGTATTTGTACCACTAACTTCTGGGAGTGACAAATAATTATTAAAATCAATTATTCCTATTGAAGAGAGTAACTGTAAAGCATGAGGCAATTCAAGTAATGGTGGGTCTGTAGTATATGCTAAACCATTTTCTTTAGAAAAATCAATTTCTACTTTATATAAATTAGGAATACTCGAATGATTACTTGAAGTTAGGGAAAGCTTTTGTTTTTTTTCCTTGATAAATTTTTGGATTTCTCGCTTAATAAATTTAGGAAAGTCTGAATAATACCACTGAGAAGCAACTGCTGCTTTGATTTGATGTTTATGAATTATTTCTGCGATTTGCAGCATTTCTTCTAGGTTTGTTACAACTGGCTTAGGTAAAATAAAGTGTTTGACACCAGCTTCGATATATAACATTAGTTGTTCATATACTAATTCTGGCTTTAAAGCTATCTCAATTACTTGTCTTGCTTTTTGCTGATTATTTAGGTGTTTAAAATAGTGATCATGCCATTGACTAAAACTCTGAAATAGATAAGTTTGTGGTTTATTTTTGCCTAAAATACTATCAGCAAATAAGGAGGAATTAATTACTGGCTCGACAATAGATACTATTTCCCAGAAATATCCATTTTTGGCATATTTAGTTCCAATATAATTTTTTCCGTAACGCCCATAACCAACAATTGTTGTTTGAAAAATTGAAGCTGGATATAAATACTCCGAACTCAGCATAATTTTAGAGACAAAATGATACAGCTAAAAAATCAACTTACATTACAAGAATTTCTCGAACTTCCACCAGGAGATGGAGATATTATTTATGAATTTATTGATGGAAAAGCAGTAGCAAAAATGCCACCGAAAAAATTTCATTCTAAATTGACTCGTGCATTATTATATTTAATTGATGAATTGTGCAAAGGCAAAGGAGAAGTCTATCCAGAATTAGCAGTTAAGTTAACAAAAAAAAAGAAAAGATTGGATGCCTGTTCCAGAATTATTATATCTTATACCAATTACCATGCATTAATGCTATACTTCAGCTATACTTCAACACCTCAATAGTTACTAAGATTAAAAGTCTGTTTTTGACAATTATTAGTCGGTATTTTATAGATTTTTCCTACTTTTCCTCTCCCCACACCTCCCACACTTC
>NZ_JAAHGT010000225.1 GCF_010672385.1 Okeania sp. SIO2F4 | reverse complement strand
AGCTTATGCAAATCAACATATTCCTCTCAATTTTGTAGCAGAGTTAATTAATCAGAAGAATTATCAACAATACAAAAATTTATTTCAGCTTTTCTTTGACTATATTGACTTTGGAGAAAATACCAAAAAATATTCTAGTTTAACTGCAACTTCAATAGAAGAAAAGTTGCCTACAGATATAGATTTATTTTTCACCATATTGAAAATAAATCAGGAGTTGAAAGGATCTTTTACTTATAATGCTGAATTGTTTGAGGAAGAAACAATTACAGGTTTTATAGATTCTTATATGTTGATTCTAGAGAAAGGAATTAATGCTCCTGATACGAAAATTAATGAATTAGAACTATCAGAATATCTAGTAAAACATAAGGCAGTGATTTATAGTAAATCACGAAAAGTAAATCTGATAGAATCTGGTTTAGAATCTATTCCTGAAGTTGAAGAATATTCAGTTTTAACCAGGGATAATCAACTGGTTGCTTATGGGGTTATAGCGGATAATTATTCTATAACAAAAGTACAATCTTTTCTAGAATCTTATCTATCTCCCGAATTTCACCCCGATGCTTATGTACCTATTTCTTCTTTACCAAAAACAGAATCAGGAGCAATAGAGGAAACTGTTTTAACAAGTATAGAAGTTATTGATTCAGATTTAATTAACCGCTGGGAAGAAAAATTGCGATCGCATCCTGAAATAGAGGAAGTTGCAGTAGTTGTACAGCGCAAAGAAGCTTACCAATTTATACCAGTTATTCAGGAAAAATCAGTAGAAAAGAACGGTAAGGATAGCACACAAGACCTACAACCAAGAGCTGACCAAAACCTTCTTGATACTAACCCCGGTGAAGTAGATGAGATAGCAGCATCGGTAGAATTTCAAACCTGGTCAGATTTATTACCAGGTACAGATGAACCAGCGATATATAGTACGGATGGTCGCAAACCTCTGACTCACGCACAACTAAAAGATTTTGTCAAGTCACCCCCAGATAACGCTAGTCTCAGCTATCTGGGGATTAAAATAACAGACCGCGTATGTGCTGCCACTCCCAACGGACCAGAGGCAGCTACATTATTTTTGTCCCTAGCACAACAATGTGTGTTTGCTCCCATTAGCACATCTCTGACAGAAAAGCAAGTTCAATTTGAGTTGGAAGACTTGGGTGCAGTAGCTTTAGTTTTACAGAGAGGAGAAGCTAACAGCACTGAGAATGCTAAGTTAAAAGCTTGTGCCGAAAGTTTAGGAGTGCGAGTCATTGAGCTAATACCCGATGCTTCAGTATGTGGTTTGTTTACTCTCGAAGAAGTTACGACAAATAAGGAAAATCATCAACCAATAACAGGAGATGACAATAAACCTACTCGCGACCATGTAGCTTTAGTGCTGCATACCAGTGGAACAACCAGAAAACCGAAAACGGTGCCTTTGACTCACGGAAATTTGACTTCAGGTTCCCTGACTATTAGTCGGACTATAAAAGTGACTCCAGAGGACACCTGCATCAATATTATGCCGCTATTTCATATCCACGGTCTTTCTGTTAATATTCTGGCTTCGATGTTAGCTGGTGCTAGCGTACTTTGCACTCCTGGTTTATACGCAACAGAAAACGGAGTAGGTGATTTCTTCAAGTGGCTGAAACCAGAAGAGGGAAGTGATAGAAAGAAAATAACTTGGTATTCCGCTGTACCAACCATGCACCAAGCAATTTTGGAATATGCAGAAGAAGCTATAGCTGAAACAGGTAAAGCTCCCGACCATTCTCTCCGTTTAATTCGTAACTGTTCGGCAGCACTACTACCAGCTATTGCAGACCGGATGGCAACAGCATTTAACTGTGAAGTATTGCCTACCTACGCCATGACAGAATCTATGCCTATCTGTAGTCCAGAAGTAGGAAAGGGGTTACTCAAGCGTGGTTCTGTGGGTCGTGCTGCTGGTCCGAAAGTAATTATTGGAGATGTCAAGGCAAATGACCAAGGCAAACCAGTTTTAAATGTGCTAGAACCTTATGCTGAGGGAGAGGTAATGGTTCAAGGTGCCTGTGTGACTGCTGGATATGAGTTACGGGAATGGATGGATTATAATCCCAATGAGGAAGCTTTTATTGAGGGTTGGTTAAGGACTGGAGATAAAGGTTACAAAGACAAAGATGGTTATGTTTATCTGGTGGGTCGGTTCAAAGAAATTATTAACCGAGCAGGGGAAAAAATTAGCCCGATGGCAGTGGAAGATGTGTTGCAACGCCATCCAGCGGTAGGTCAGGTAGTTGTATTTGCAGCCCCCCATGAACTTTTTGGTGAAGTGGTAGGAGCAGCGATAGTACCGGTGCCCAATCAGTCACGACCAACTCTGGCAGCATTACGTCAGTTTGCTATGAAGGAAAAAGAACTGGAAACCCAATGGTTGCCAGAATGCTTAGTCTGGATGAATGCTATTCCCAAAGGTTTGACAGGGAAACCAGCGCGTATAGGTTTAGCCAAGCGGTTAGAGTTGCCTACATTGACAATTGATGTGACAGCAACACCCCGAACTTTTGTAGCAACAGAAGGAGCTGATGGTAAGTATGTTTTAGAAATATTAGAGCATCAAATTGAGAATGGAAAAGGAGGTTGTCAGAGTTTACAACAGTTGGCTGTTTACTTTACTTCCAAGACAACAGAGTTTTCTCTAAGTCAGTTAGAAGAGTTGGAAGTACGCGATCGCTTTGGAACTCTCAGTAAAATTATGCCTTCTGCTTTTGTGCAGTTAGAGGAATTACCATTAACATCTGATGGAAAAATAGACCGTAAACGGTTACAAAACCCTGATAAAAATGGTAGTTCTCAAACTGTACAACAAGGAAATGAAACTGAGCAAAAAATTGCTGCTATTTGGAAGGAGGTATTGCAAATAGAAGAAGTCGGGATTTATGATAACTTCTTTGAATTAGGAGGTAAGTCTGTACTATTGATACAGGTGTATGGCAAGTTGCAAGAAATATTTGATATGAGTAATTTGAAGGTTGTTGACTTGCTAGCTAATCCAACTGTTCATTCATTAAGTGAGTTTATTATGAATGGTGGTGCAGCAGAATCAAACAAAAAAGGCAAAGTGAATTATGAGAAGCGTGTAAGTAAACGTCTATCTAAGAAAGGTGGAAGGGGTAACATTCGGAAAAAACTCCGTTCTCAAAAATAGGGAATTAAAAAAAAGTCAAAAGTCAAAAGTCAAAATTCAGACTGAGAAAGCAGGTTTATAACCAGTTTAGAAAGTCAAAAGTTAGACTGAGCAACTAGGTTTGTATTGTAAGTATTTCAAGATATTGAGATTGATTAAAACAAACCTAGTTTCTGTACTAAAATCTATAAGTAAGAATAAAGATTATGAATCAACCAGAAGAACAACAATATAACGATAACGAAATTGCTATTATAGGAATGTCTGGACGTTTTCCAGGGGCAAGAAACCTGGATGAGTTCTGGGATAATCTCAAGAATGGTGTTGAATCTATCTCTTTATTATCAGATAAACAGTTGACAAAATCTGGTATTGCCTCTGAAACACTTAATAATCCCAACTATGTTAAAGTTAGTGCTAGAGTTGCAGACATTGATATGTTTGATGCTAACTTCTTTAACTATAGTCCTCGAGAAGCAGAAGAAATAGACCCGCAACAACGACTTTTTTTAGAGTGTGCTTGGGAAGCAATAGAAAGTAGTGGTTATAACCCAGAAAACTATGACGGTTCAATCGGGGTTTATACTGGTGCTGGACTACCTGCATACTTGATGTATAACCTTGGTAGCGAAGATTTTATTCTGTTAGATGGTCGCTCCTTTGCCCAAATGGTTGCTAATGACAAAGATTACTTAGCAACACGCACTGCTTACAAACTGAATCTTACTGGACCAGCGATAACTATTCAAACAGCTTGCTCAACTTCATTAGTTGCTGTACATTTAGCTTGTCAAAGTCTCATAAATGGAGAATGTGACATGGCTTTAGCAGGTGGTGTTTCGATTCAAGTTCCTCAAAATGTAGGATACTTACACCAGGAAGGATTGATCGGTTCTCACGATGGTCATTGTCGAGCCTTTGATGCCAGAAGTTCTGGAACAGTTTTTGGTAATGGTGCGGGAGTTGTTTTACTCAAACCGCTGCAAGATGCGATCGCGGATGGAGATATTATTCATGCAGTAATTAAAGGTTCTGCAATTAATAATGATGGTTCTTTGAAACTGGGTTATACTGCTCCTAGCGTAGATGGTCAATCAGCAGTTATTTCGGAAGCTCAAGCTGTTGCTGGTGTAGATCCAGGGACGATTACATACATAGAAGCTCATGGTACGGGGACAGAGTTGGGAGACCCTATTGAAATTGAAGCTTTAAGCAAAGCCTTTTCAGAGCATACCGATAAAAAACAATTTTGCGCTGTAGGTTCCCTAAAAACTAATGTGGGACACATGAATACTGCAGCAGGGGTGGGTTCACTGATTAAAGCAGTTTTGGCACTCAAAAATAATTTAATACCTCCAAGTTTACACTACGAGCGACCTAATCCCCAGATTAATTTTAGTAATACTCCATTTTATGTCAACAATACTTTGTCGGAATGGAAACGCAACGGCACTCCTCTACGAGCTGGAGTTAGTTCTTTTGGTATAGGTGGAACTAATTCTCATGTTGTATTGGAAGAAGCTCCCAGTCTGGTTAAAGAAGAAGATGATTTACAACGTCCTGCTCATCTATTAACTTTGTCAGCTAAGACTCCTACAGCTTTAGCAGATTTAGTGGATAGTTATCATAAATATTTAGATACTAATCCAGATTTGGATCTAGGAGATGTTTGTTTCACTGCCAATACAGGAAGAGTTCATTTTAACCATAGATTAGCAATTGTTGCTGAAAACCAAACAGAATTAGTCGAAAAACTAGGACAGTTCAAACCAGAAGATAAATTAGAAGGTATCTATTCTGGAAAACTGTTAACCAATGCTGCTGCTCCTAAAGTTGCCTTTCTATTCACAGGTCAAGGTTCCCAATACATCAATATGGGTAAGGAGTTATACGCACAAGCACCAGTATTCCGAGCAGCACTTGATGAATGTGAGGAAATATTGGCAGAACTTGGTGTTGACTCCATTCTAGAAATTATTTATCCTGATGCAGAAACATCTCCTCTAGACCAAACAGCTTATACTCAACCTGCTTTATTTGCCATAGAATACTCTCTAGCTAAGTTGTGGGAATCTTGGGGTATTAAACCAGATGTAGTTATGGGTCATAGTGTTGGTGAATATGTGGCAGCAACAGTAGCCGGAATTTTTAGTTTAGAAGATGGTCTGAAACTCATCGCAGCAAGGGGTCGATTGATGCAGCAGTTACCCGCAGGTGGAGAAATGGTTGCGGTGATGGCATCAGAAACAAAGGTGAAAAAACTCATCAAACCTTATACAGACAAAGTGGCGATCGCTGCCATAAACGGACCAAAAAGTGTAGTGATTTCTGGTGAAGCGACAGCAGTTAGGGAAATTGTTAGTAGTTTAGAATCAGAAAAAATTAAAACTAAACAATTACAGGTGTCTCACGCATTCCATTCTCCATTGATGGACCCAATGTTGGCAGAATGGGAAGCAGTAGCTAAGGAACTGACTTATAATCAACCAGAGGTTCCAGTTATATCCAACGTTACCGGAAAAATAGCAGACGAAAGTATCACAAAACCAAAATACTGGGTAGATCATGTACGTCTACCAGTAAGGTTTACTGAAGGTATGGATGCTTTACAGAAACAGGGAGTTGAAATTTTCTTAGAAGTCGGACCGAAACCAATTTTATTAGGTATGGGTCGTCGCTGTTTACCAGATGTAGGTGTTTGGTTGCCATCATTACGTCCTGATGTAGCGCAATTTTCCGAGATGCTTTCTTCTCTGGGAGAGTTATATGTGCGGGGAGTAAAGGTAGACTGGGTGGAATTTGATGGGGAATACATTCGTCAGAAAGTGACATTACCTACTTATCCATTCCAACGACAAAAATATTGGATAGATAACTATTCCCGTGCTTCAGCTACTGTTTCTGTTTCTAGCAATAATGGTTTTGTTGTTGATGAACAAACATCTTCTTTATTAGGTCAGAAGTTAGCTTTACCGTTTGCTAAACAGTTCCGCTTCCAAACGAAGTTAACTCCTGAGTTTCCTTCTTATGTGAAAGACCACAGGTATTACGGTCAAATAGTTGTAGCTGGTGCGTCTCATATTGTGTTGGCTTTACTTGCTGGTAAAGAGGTACTAAATAGTGAGTCTTGCGTTGTCGAAAATATTGAATTTTTACAGATATTGGGAGCTGATGAAAGTTCTAGTCGCACAGTGCAAGTTCTTTTAGAGCAAGAAAAGGAGACAGAGTATACTTACCAACTGATTAGTTGTCAAGCAGGAACAGAAAACGACCCCTCAACAACTTGGACGGTTCATTGTAAAGCAAAAGTCAGAGCTGCTAAAAACTCGGAATTTACTCAGGAAAATTTTGATATTGCTGCTATACAAAACCGATGTACTGAAGCTTTTGCGAGCGATGAATATTACTCAGCAATTCTGGAACCTCTGGAAGGACAGTTTAGTCTTGGACCAACTTTTCAATGGACAGAAAAAGCTTTCTTAGGGGGAAGAGAAGGGTTGTTGAAAATCAAATCAGGTGAGGGCAATGAGGAAATGCAGGAATATTTGCCTCATCCTGGTATGGTTGATTCTGGAATTGTTGCGGTAGCTATGCTGTCAACACATCTAGAGTTTTCTCCAAATGCTGAAAATAATGGTCATGGAGAAGATAGCGATTCCACTCGGATGGAACCTGTAGCTTACGCATTCGCAGGAGCAAAGAGCTTTAAGTTTTTTGAGGATATTGACATTGACGATGAATTGTGGTATTACACCAAAATTTATGAGTCAAGTTCTTATGCAGCAGGGGAACTTCGGGGCGATACTTATCTACTGAATGGAAAAGGCAAAGTATTAGCACAATATATTGGTATTGATTTCCGCCAACTAAGTCGCAAGTTATTGTTGAGGAGTTTTGGGTTAGATTTCAGTCAGTGGTACTATCAAACAGAATGGCAACCTGCTGCTTTGATGCCTAGTGAGACACAGGAACTAGGAACTTATTTGCTATTTTGCCCTACAGGAGAATCAAATAGTAAGTTAAAAGAATGGAGCGATCGCCTGAACTCCAAATTATTAGAGCAAGGTCATCAGTGTATTGTTGTTTATCCAGGAGATAGTTACAAGAATTTATCTTCTGAAGACAAAAAGCAGACAATTCAATTATCTCCAATAGAATCAGAACATTTCCAGAAGTTATTTGATGAGGTAAATGAATCAACAGACGAGTTACCATTGAAGGGTATTATTCACCTCTGGAGTTTAGATACTGATGCTGTAGATTTGACTAAAGCTGAGGAGCTAATTTGTGGTAGTACAATTAATCTGCTGCAAGGGATGCGATCGCTAGAAAAATCACCTCCTCTGTGGTTAGTTACTCAAGGTGCTGCTTTAGGAGTCAGGAGTCAGGAGTCAGGAGTTAGTAGTAACGCTCAACCGCAACAAGCACTTTTATGGGGGATAGGTAAAGTTATAACTATGGAGTATCCGCAGTTATTCTCTCATTGTATAGACCTAGATCCTGATGCTGATGAACAAGAAAATTTAAAAGTTTTATTCGATGAGGTAGTTAACCATCAGACATCAGGGATGGCAGAACATCAGATCCGTTATTCTCAAGGAGAGCGTCAAGTTGCCAGGTTAATTGAACCAAGGTTCGATAATACCGATGATACTAAGTTAGCTATTCAGAGTGAGGCAAGTTATTTAGTTACTGGTGGTTTAGGTGCTTTAGGATTAGAAGTTGCTCAGTTCCTGGCAAAACAGGGAGTTAAGAGTATAGTCTTATTGGGACGTAGCTCTCCTTCAGAAACTGCCAAGGAAAGTATTCAAGAGATAGAAACAGCAGGTGCTAAAGTTTCAGTATTATTGGGAGATGTCTCTGTTGAGAAAGACATGATTGATGTTTTCCAAAAGATACAGACATCTTTGCCTCCCCTTAAAGGTGTGATTCATGCTGCTGGAATTGTAGATGATGGCTTTATACAACAAATGACTTGGGAACAGTTCACAAAAGTGACCGCTCCGAAAGTAGCAGGAACTTGGAATCTACATAAACTAACAAAAGATATATCATTAGACTTCTTTGTTTGCTTCTCCTCCATAGCATCCGTTTTAGGTTCCCCTGGTCAGAGTAACTATGCTGCAGCTAACGCTTTTATGGACGCCGTTGCCCAATATCGTCAGAATTTAGGATTACCAGGATTGAGTATTAACTGGGGACCTTGGGCAAATATTGGTATTGCCGCTAGAATGGGGGCACAGCAACAAGGTCGTCTACAAAGCCAAGGTTTACAAGGAATTAAAGCAGAGCAAGGGTTACAAGCATTAGAAGAAGTATTAGCTACCAAGGAAGCACAGATAGCAATATTTAATATTGACTGGCCGCACTTATTGAGTCAGTTTGGAACCATGACTCCAACATTCCTATCAGAAATAGCAATTCAGCATCCAGTTCAAGGAGGAAACCAGGGACCGAAACAACGGGAGTTGTTAGAACAAATGAAGGTAGCAACAACTGACCAGCGACAAAGGTTAATGGTTGATTATTTGATTAGTGTTGTTGCTAAAGTATTGAGGAGGGGTAAAAATGATTTACCAGACCCAGAAGAAGGATTCTTTAATTTAGGAATGGATTCACTGATGGCATTGGATTTTGGGCAAATGATTCAGGTAGATTTAGGTATTACTTTGTCCTCAACTTCTACTTTTGAGTATCCAAATATTCAGGCGTTAGCTGAGTATCTAGAAGGAATAATTCCGAAAATAGCTCAAACGGAAACTGAGTCTGGGAAAGTTGATGCTGTAGTTGATACAGAAAATCTAATTACACAAATTAGTCAGCTTTCAGAAGACAAAATGGATGAAGCTATTGATGAAGCTCTGACTGAACTTTATCAGTTTATCTAGAGAAAAGTAGGGAACAGGGAACAGGGAACAGGAAGAAAGAGTTGGTATAAAAGGTGTAGAAACCTGGTTTATATGAAATGCTCACTAGACTGAGATTTGTTTCCCGTAAACCAGGTTTCTTACAAGACTTCCATTGCCAACAAATTTAATATTACTTTTGACTTCCGTGAAACGCTATAAAATATACCAAACAAGGAATTAAACAATGGTAAATAGTACCGAAACTCCTGAACTATCAAGTCAACAACGTCTTTTATTAGCAGTTAAACAAGCAACTGCTAAGTTAAATGAAATTGACACAGCAACCACAGAACCAATAGCCATTATTGGTACTGCTTGTCGTTTTCCAGGAGGTGTTGATACTCCCGAATCTTACTGGAAATTTCTCAAAGAATCAAAAGATGGTCGAGTAGAGATTCCCAAAGAGCGATGGAATAATGATGAATACTACAACCCCGACCCAGAAACACCAGGCAAAATCTACGTTCGTCATGGTTATTTTCTGGAACAACCTATAGACCACTTTGACCCCTCCTTTTTTGGTATTTCTGGGTCAGAAGCAAGTAAGATGGACCCATCACAACGACTGCTGTTGGAGGTGAGCTGGGAAGCATTAGAAAATGCAGGTATTTCACCCAGGAGTTTGAAAAATACTAATACTGGAGTATACATAGGTCAATGTTTTAATGATTATGCCATAATCGGTGTAAATGCCTTACCTAATAACCTGGGTGATTTTTATTTGGGTCTGGGTACAGCGATGAATACTTCCTCTGGTCGAGTGGCTTATGTTTTTGGGTTACAGGGACCGACTTTTAGTCTGGATACAACTTGTTCCTCATCCTTAGTTACTTTGCACCTAGCTTGTCAGAGTTTACGGAGTGGGGAATCTAATCTTTCTCTGGTGGGTGGAGTAAATTTAATGCTTCATCCCAATGTTACTCATGGGTTCTGTAAAGGTCGAGCATTATCCCCCGATAGTCGTTGCAAGACTTTTGATGCTAATGCTGATGGTTATGCTCGTGGGGAGGGTTGCGGTATCCTTGTTCTGAAACGTCTTCGGGATGCTGTGGCAGATGGCGATCGCATTTTGGCTCTGGTAAAAGGTTCTGCTATTAACCATGATGGTCCAAGTAGTGGATTAACGGTTCCTAACCAACAAGCGCAAAAGAAGGTACTTCGACAAGCTTTGGCAAATGCTAAGGTAGATGCGTCAGCAGTTGACTATGTTGAGTGTCATGGTACGGGAACTTCTCTGGGAGATCCTCTGGAGGTAAAAGCTATTGATGAGGTCTATTGTCAAGAAAGAAGTAAGGAAGACCCTCTAGTTTTGGGTGCGGTTAAAAGTAATGTGGGACACCTGGAAGCTGCTGCTGGAGTTGCAGGTTTAATTAAGATTATTTTGGCTCTGCAAAATAAGGAAATTCCGCCAAACCTTCACTTTAGTCAACCTAACCCTCAAATTGATTGGAATAAAACTCCAGTCCAGGTGCCAACAAGTGTGATACCTTGGGAAAAAGTAGGTAAACCTAAGTTAGCAGGAATTAGTGGGTTTGGTATGAGTGGTACTAATGCTCATGTGATTTTGCAGGAAGCACCTAAACAAGTTAAAAGTCAAAAATCAAAAGATGATAATGATGATTCTTTAGACCGATCGCTGCATTTATTAACTCTGTCGGCTAAAACTAAAAAAGCTTTGGAGGAGTCGGTTGCTCGTTATCAAAATTATCTGGCACAAGAAAATAATGAGATTGAGTTGTCTGACATTTGTTATACAGCTAACACAGGACGTACTCATTTTAATCATAGGTTAGCAGTTATCGCAGCAAGTCAAGCAGAGTTATCGGATAAATTAAGCCCTGGTTTAACTGGGGAGGAAGTATTCTCTGGACAAGCATCTAGTAGCGCTTTACCAAAGGTGGCTTTCTTATTCACTGGTCAAGGTTCCCAATACGTTAATATGGGTCGGGAATTATACCAGCAAGCACCAGTTTTCCGGCAAGCGATTGACCAATGTCATCAAATTTTCAGTACAATTGTTGAGGAGCAAGAAGAGTCAGAACAAGTTTCTCTGTTGGATGTTATGTATTCTGACACTGAAAAAGATTCTGATTCATCTCCACTAGACCAAACTGCTTATACTCAACCAGCACTATTTTCTATTGAATATGCTTTGGCTAAATTATGGCAATCTTGGGGAATTCAACCAGATGTAGTCATGGGTCACAGTGTAGGTGAATATGTTGCAGCAACAATAGCAGGAATTTTTAGTTTAGAAGACGGATTAAAATTAATTACTGCCAGGGGACGATTAATGCAAAAGTTACCCTCTGGTGGTGAAATGGTGTCAGTTATGGCCTCAGAATCAAAGGTACGTCCTCTCCTAACAGACTACACAGATAAAGCAGCTATGGCAGCGATTAATGGGCCAGCAAGTGTGGTAATTTCTGGAGAGTCAGAAGCGGTAAGGGAAATCGTTAGTAAGTTAGAGTCGGAAGGAATTAAAACGAAGCAACTACAGGTATCCCATGCTTTCCATTCACCTCTAATGGAACCAATGTTAGAGGAATTTGAAAAGATAGCTAATCAACTTGACTATAATATAGACAA
>NZ_JAAHGT010000224.1 GCF_010672385.1 Okeania sp. SIO2F4 | reverse complement strand
TAATACTTATTATATACAGGACTTACGCAAAATATGCAATTATACGCCATATGTAGGGGCGATTCGCATAGATGCCCCTACAAGATATGGCGCTTGGAGCGTAAGTCCTGATATAGTTGGGGGTGGGGAGTGTGGGGAGTGTGGGGAGTTTGGATAGAATGATAAACATATATCATATAGAACCGTTCTTAGAAACCTATGATTATCTATATAAATCTATGATTTTCTATAAATAATCTGTTCTATTCCTGCTTCTACCTGGCAACGTCGGCGTTATCCAGTCCGCAAGCTGTCACGGTCGAACTGACCGCCATAGCTAAATTTAACGCTGCATTTAAGTCTCGATCACAGCTAAAATTGCAGTGTTCGCAATTTGATTACGCGCTCTGATAACAACAGAGACTCTTTAACAGCTCCACACCTACTGCAAGTCTTAGAACTAGGAAACCATCTATCCATAACAACTAGCTCAGAACCGTATAACTCACACTTGTACTCCAACTGCCTACGAAACTCATAAAAACCCATATCAGCAACGGCCTTAGCTACGTTGCATGCAACGTAGCTGTGATTTGACATCATTCCTGATACATTTAAGTCTTCTATTACTATCTGGCTGTGGTTTTTAGCCAAATAGTTAGTCAGTTTATGCAACTTATCTTTCCTGATGTCAGCTATTTTGTTGTGTAATTTAGCTATTTTTAGCTGTGCTTTTTTCCAATTAGACGAAAACTTGGTTTTATGTCTGTTTAGGTATTGCAATCGTGATAGTTTGGATTCTAATTTTTTGTAAGGTTTACCACCATCGAATACTTCTCCTGTTGACAATGTTGCCAAAGTTTTAACTCCTAAGTCTACACCAACTACATCTACTGATTTTTCAGTGTTTTGAGATTCTCTTTCTACTTTAAAGCTGACAAACCAACGATTAGCTTTTTTACTAATGGTTACAGACTTGGGATTGATATTATCTGGTAATATTTCAAAAGTTTTCACCCATCCAATTCGGGGTAATTTAATTTGATTAAAACCTACTGAGATTGAGCCATCTAGAGTGAAACTATCGTCTCTACCTTTTTTCTTGAATTTAGGTTGATCAGACACTTTGGTAAAGCAACGTTTCCAAGCATTTGATAAATACCTCAAAGCATATTGAGGCGCTGTTTTAGAGACTTCGTATCGACCAATAGTTATTCGGTTTAACCATTGCCACCAAAAGTTTATGCAGGTCGATAGATGTGGGAAATTTAAGTTTACTGTCAGGATTATTTGAATTGTGATCGAGAATGTTCCTAGTTAACCATAGTCCCCAATTATAGGCATGACGGGCTACAAAGCGCGTGTTTAGCCAGCAATGTTTTTTGCTGGTTTGTGGGGTGTAACTCAGTTTTGAATCCAAGTAGCATAAACAGATAATCCCAGATTTTTATAGATAATACCAGATTTTAGCCAACAGTTACAAGCCCCTGAAGGTATCTTCATAAATATTAAGTTTTTAACGCCTTGAGTCAGGAGACAGGAGACAGGAGACAGGAGGTAAGAGGGAATCAGAGGGAAGAAGAAAGATGGGCGTTGCTGAATCAAGGGATGAATCTTTTTGGAACAGGTAAATCTTATCTTTAAATACTTCATACTTATTTTTTATCCAAGGCTACAATTCATCCCACACTCTATGCAACGCCGAAAGATGTGGGGAGAAATAATACAAAAAATTCAACACTCCTTCAGATGATTTTTCCTCAAAATTGATGCACGAAAAGACTTGACTAACATAATTATATAGCTATCAAATGGGTTCTATAACCGGATTCTATATGAGACTTATATCATGTCAGGTTGAATACTAATAGGGAGCAAGGAATGGGGAGTAGGAAGAATAGGGAGATTTGGCATTAAAGCGAGAAGATAGGTTTTTTCGATCGCTAAGAGGACTTAGGCAAAATTATTTGTTATAGTCTAGCTTTAGTCTAAGGTGCGTTGCAACACACCCTACTGGAGTTACCCATCTAAAATGGTGCGTTACGACGGATTGTTAAATACCTTTCACAGTATAGATTTTAGCCGTAAATACGCACCCTACAAATTTTGCACAAAATTAGCTGTGTCAGTCCACTACTGATAACTGATAACTGATTACCTGCGACTAGCTCCAGAGTAAACCACACCTCTTTGAGTATCCAACGTCAAAATTGTTCCATCCCGCACCACATTGGTAGCATCCTTAACTCCCACGATCACTGGCAACCCCAACCGCAAACCAATAATTGCAGCATGACTGGTAACACTATCCTCTTCCGTCACCACTCCAGAAGCTTTTCGCATTGCCTCCACAAACTCAGCATTTGTCTGATTAACCACCAAAATTTCTCCAGGGTTAAAATCCCGAACCTCTGTCGCACTACGAGCGACACGAGCGCGACCGCTCACAGAACCCTGACCAACTCCAGTACCTTGACCCAAAACTGCAGTTACTACCTCAACTTTAACTAAATCTGTTGAACCTGCTACACCTTGCAAAGTACCCGCAGTCATCACTACTAAATCTCCATCAACCAATAACTCCTTTTCCTGAGCTACATTAATTGCTGATTGAAAAGTCTGACCAGTAGAAGACAAATCTAACACCAATAATGGTCGGACACCCCAAACAAGTTGTAACTGTCGCGCCACATCCACATGGGGAGTCACTGCTAAAATAGGAGTTCTTGGTCGAAACTTAGATACATTTCGTGCGGTTGCACCTGTTTTTGTCATACTCATAATAGCTGCAGCATCTAACTGTTGGGCAATTTGAGCAACAGCTTGACTAATTGCATTAGGGATAGAATGACCTGTCTCATTCATACTAGAAACATTGCAAGTAATAACTTCCTGCTCAATGCGTTTGGCGATGGTCGCCATTGTTGTGACAGCTTCCACAGGATAGTTACCTACTGCAGTCTCATTCGATAACATTACTGCATCAGTACCATCAATAATTGCATTTGCCACGTCAGAAATTTCGGCACGGGTAGCGCGGGGGTTGTTCACCATACTATCTAACATTTGGGTAGCAGTAATTACAGGAATTCCCATCCGGTTAGAAGTAGAAATTAATCGTTTTTGCAGCAGCGGTACATCCTCTGCTGGTAGCTCCACCCCCAAATCTCCACGAGCAACCATAACTCCATTACACAAAGCCAAAATTTCTTCCATTTGTTCGATCGCTTCGTGTTTTTCTATTTTGGCAATTACAGGCACTTTTTTCCCAGCATTAGCAATTAGTTGTTTAATCTCTAAAACATCCTGGGGGTTACGGACAAAACTAAGTGCTACCCAGTCTACCCCTTGGTCGAGACCAAACATTAAATCTTTTCTGTCTTTATCTGTCAGTGCTTTAACTGACAGATAAACCCCTGGAAAATTGACACCTTTATTATTAGAAAGAGTACCACCAACTACAACCCGACAATGTAGCTGTTTCTCTGCTTTATCTACTTTCTCCACCAACATTTCTACTTTGCCATCATCGAGGAGAATTCTTGCTCCTTCTGGCACTTCATCTGCAAGAAGTTCATAAGTTACAGAGGAAATTTCTTGAGTTCCTGGCATCAAGTGACTCGTCAAAATAAATGGCTCTCCACGATCTAAAGAAATTGAGCCTGTTTCAAATTTTCCTAATCTAATTTTTGGTCCTTGAAGGTCTTGTAGAATGGCTACCGGTTGATTTAGCTCAAAAGAGGTTTGTCGGATCAGCCGAATACTACGTTGATGATCGTCATGGGTGCCGTGAGAAAAGTTGAGTCGCAGGGTTGTAGCGCCAGCCTTGATTAGTTCCCGAAGTACATCAGGTTCAGTAGTGGCTGGGCCAATAGTGGCTACTATTTTGGTTCGACGCAGACAGTTTTGTAGTTCCATGAGTTTAGGGTGTTGGTAGATTAGGTAGGATAAATATCTTGATTTTTAATTATTTGTATATAGTAATTACTCTATAAACACTTAACTTATTCAAAAAACAAAAATTTAGATTTTTTTAATCAGACCTCGCACTTAAGGGCGGAGTTTAAATTTAAAGATAGTTGATTAACTTCTGGACAAAGTTACAGTTCTATCTAGTTTATTGGTTATTATGCTCATGGGTAATATTGATATATTAGACTAGCATAATCAACAGATTTCAATTTAACTATTTAAGGATTACTTTTTACTCTTATATTATTTAGTAACCAAAAACCAGGATTTTCTCTAATTAAGTTTTGGGATCTTGATTAAAGCTATGGGGATCTCCCCTAACTTTTTTTTATTTTCTCCCTTGACAAAAATGCTAATTATCCTATTTACTTTATATTGTTTCATATATCTTTACAAAAAGTTGTATGTATCGTATGCTACCAGAAGAAGTGTTAATTAATATTAAGGAGTGAAAATAACAATGTTAGAGGCAGGACTGCAAACAACAGTCCCAAGAGAGTTACTTGGCCCTTCTGGAGGCTTAAATACTAACTTACTCATGTTTTTGAGTGCTTTAGGAATAGTTGTTTTATCAACCTGTGGTCACTTTTGCTGGTACTTTCCTGGATGGTGCTGCTTTTTAATGAATGTACTAGCCTTACATATAGCAGGAACAGTTATTCACGATGCGTCCCATAATTCAGCCCATAAAGACCGCTTAGTTAATGCTATTTTAGGTCATGGCAGCGCCCTACTTTTAGGTTTTGCCTTTCCAGTATTTACAAGAGTACATCTACAGCATCACGCCCACGTTAATGATCCAGAAAATGACCCAGATCATTTTGTTTCTACTGGTGGCCCTCTGTGGCTAATTGCAGCTCGTTTTTTCTACCATGAAATCTTCTTTTTTAAAAGACGACTGTGGCGAAAGTTTGAGCTATGGGAATGGTTTTTCAGCCGTTTGATAGTCTTCATCATTGTAGGGTTATCTATATATTATGGGTTTGTGGACTATATTTTAAATTTCTGGTTTTCCCCTGCTTTAGTCGTGGGTATTGCTTTAGGGTTGTTTTTTGATTATTTGCCTCACCGTCCTTTTGAGGAGCGCGATCGCTGGCACAATGCTAGAGTTTATCCAAGTGCCATTCTCAATATCCTAATTGGTGGGCAGAACTACCATTTGATTCACCATTTATGGCCTTCTATACCTTGGTATAATTACAAACCTGCTTATGAAGTAATGAAACCACTGTTAGATGTTAAAGGTTCTCCTCAATCTTTGGGATTGTTGCAAGGAAAAAACTTTTGGAGTTTTCTGTATGATGTTTTTTTAGGAATTAGGTTTCATAAACATTAGCCTCAGCATTTAGCTGTCAGCTTTTAGCTTTTAGCTAGACTATAGTTACTAATTCTTGTGCATAAATTATTATTAATAGATATCTCCAAAAATCTAAAATAAAGTCAATTTATATCCATAAATCATCAATTAATTCTGCCTATTCCCTATTGCTTATTCCCTCTTTTCTGGAGATGTTTAATAGATTTCAGAAATTAATTATCTGTTTTAATAACTTCCTGTTTATGATGAGTATGGAAGTTATTAAAACAGACTAAAATATCTAGTAATTAAGATTCAGTTATTTTAAGCATTTAGCTATTTGGTCTTAATATTTTTCCTCTATTTGTTTAGCTTTTAGCCTTGGTTGCTATATTTTATTAACTGAAAAATTACTATAAATGATAGAACTCTCCAATAAGAAAAAATAACTTGCAAAACAACCAAAAATAAAATAAATTATCCTACAGAAATCATAAATTATTTCCCCTTACTCCCTACTCCCTACTCCCTATTTTCAAGAAATGATTGACTTAAGTGGAAAAGTTATTTTAATTACAGGTGCATCTAGTGGCATTGGTGCTGCCACAGTAGAAACTCTCGCAAAAGCAGGAGCTAATGTGATTTTACACTACTATCATAAACAGCAAGCAGCAGAAGCTATAGCCGAGAAAATTGGTCAAGATAAATGTTATTTATTAAAGGTAGATTTAGCTGAGAAAAATGCTGCTGTGAAATTGTGGCAAGAGGCGATCGCCTGGAAAAATCATATTGATATTTTGGTGAATAATGCTGGTATTTTTGTGAGTGCTAGCGTAGATGATGAAATAGATGTTTGGACTAATGCTTGGCAACAAACTTTGCAAGTAAATTTAGTCGCAGTTGCCGATCTATGTCGAGAAGCAATTCGTCATTTTCAGACTCGCAAGGGTGGTACTATTATTAATATTGCTAGTCGTGCTGCTTTTCGGGGAGATGACCCCGAACATATTCACTATGCTGCTAGCAAAGGTGGTGTTATTTCTCTAACTCGTACTATTGCTCGTGGTTTTGCTAAGGATAATATTTTAGCTTATGCGATTGCACCAGGGTTTGTCCGTACTGAGAGAGTAGAAAGTTATCTGCAAGAAGTAGGGGAAGAATTTGCTACCCGTGATATTCCCTTGGGTAAGTTGGCAACACCAGAAGACGTTGCCAATGTAGTAGCTTTTTTAGCATCTGGTTTATCACCTCATACCACAGGAGCAACTATTGATATTAATGGTGCTTCTTATGTGCGCTGAATTTTTTAGTATAGCATTCAGATATCAGCTATCAGCTCTAGATCGCAATGATAGGTGGTGGTGCATTGTAATCGTGGTCTATTGTAATTATTTGGGTCAAAGGGAAGGATCGTGGGAGCATCTTGCTCCCTTGCGGTAGCGTTGTTAATCCAAATATACCATTACGCGAGTAGACTACCCAATGATATTACTTCTGACTTGAGACTTCAGCGAAGCGACTGACTCCGCAAATTGCAGCTAAAAGCAACCATCCAATTGTGTTAACTCGTAAATCAAACAACGTCACATCAAACATATTAAATATAGTGCAGGCAGCAAAAGCCACTAAATAACTAAAAAAGATTAAACGGTCTTCTTTAGAATTAATATCAGACCAATTAATTAATAACAAGACTGCCTTCCCCAATATCCAACCTACCCAACCACACAAAAACAAAGTAGCAGGAATTCCAGTTTCTGCCGTCAACATCAAAAACAAATTATGAGGATGACCAAGCCATGTTTGCATCTGTGCTTCATACAGAGGAGTAAAATTCCGCAAACCCCAACCGAAAAACGGCTTTTCCCTAGTCATATTCCCAGCAAACTGCCATTGGGTAGTTCGTAAAATAGCTACAGGTCGGTCAAAATTCCGATCTGTGAGTCGTTCCCAAAAGTATTCCGGAACAATAACTCGTAACCATTTGCTTAAAGGTGCAGGAGCAAAAGCAGCTCCGAAGACAGTTGCCACTGCTGTCATTACTAATCCTACCAACCAGTTCCAACTCAGATAAATAGCATAAGCTAGACCAGCAAAAACAACTAGTCCCCAAGCATTGCGTGAATTTGTCAAGATTAACGCAACGCCATTACCAATCATTGTAACTGTGAGAAAAATAAATGTTTGATGGGAACTGCTCTGAAAAATCTCGCTCAGACTTAAACTTTTACCGAAATTTGCTTCTGGTCTTAAATTGTATTCTGTTGTAGTAGTTTGGAGTTGATGAAATTTCTTCCTTCCACTCCGTTGCAGTCGCAATGACCGAATAATATTTTTAAAGGTAACTGAGTATAAAGATTTCCATTTTTCAATCCACAACCCCAACCCTAGAATAAAAACAACACTCAAATAAATTGCCAAAATATTAGCATACATAAATACTGAAGCCATTCGCCCAGGGGGGTTGCCCTGTGGTGCAAGTATCCAACCAAAAATAATCTGTAAATTTAGGAGACCAGACCAACCCCAAAATAATTGCCCGAAACCTAAAATTATGACAGGTATTGAAGAAATTACCATTACCCAAGAAAGTTGTCGTAGTTGTGCCGGAGTTTTAATTAAGGCACTAAAAGCAGCAAACACTCCAAAAAAAGGTAATAAATTAGCTAATCCTAAAAATGCTTCTTGGCGGTTCCAGGCAAAAAAGGTGGCGATCGCTAACCAGAGACCTAGACAAGTTAAGGCTATATTGTAGGAAGAGGTAATAATAGTGCGCCATTTTTTGACAAAAGTGCTAATAACTGCAAAAACTAGAGTTAAGATTCCCAGAGTTGGCAACAAAGGGAAAATTAATAATCCTAGCTTAGTTAATTTCCACTCTTTATGTAAATAATAGTCAGAATGATAATTCAATTTTTTTTAGTATTAGGTAGTAGAATATTTTATCTCAACTTTATAGTAGTGGCGTGTCAAACTTGAAAATGTAAGTTAAAAAACCTAACCCCCCAACCCCTCTCCTGCAAGGAGAGGGGTTGGGGGAGAGGTCTTCTAGGTCCTCGCTCAAACATCCACAATTTTAGTCTAGACACGCCAGTAGATTGGGTTAAGCACCAGTGCAACCCAACAGATATAGCAAAATTGGTAGTGGACTGTTTCATCTTAAATGTTGCAATAGAAAAGTGTCTGGAGATTGCTTAAGTGTCGTTTGCTATCGCAAAGCTGCGCTTTTCATGTCGCAGAGCGAAACGCAATGACAAATCTAATTTAGTTTAAACGGTCCAGTAGGGTACGTTAGACACTAAAAAATCATAGATGTAAAAACGATTTAACAATCCGTCGTAATGCACCATTTTAGATGTAGGTTAGGTTGAGGGATGAAACCCAACAACAATATTTCTCCCCTACTCCCTACTCCCTCTTTAAAAAATCATAGATTTCATTAATGGATAATTGATAATTAACTCTGCTTAAAACCGTTACGGAATTGAATATAAGGAATATTGTCTTTGTTTTCCCCTATCCAAGGGGAGGCTTTCAACCAGAATTATTTAATTATTAATTATTAATTCTTCGGTAAAAACGATTTAACAATCCGTCGTAACGCACTATTTTAGTAGTAGAGCAAGCCAATGTTTAATAGATATCTCCAAAAATAAAAAATCAAATCAATCCCATACCCAGAAACCGTCAATTATTTCCCCCTACTCCTTACTCACTCTTTTCTGTAGATGTTTAATGATTCTAGATAAATAGCACTTATCCTACTAGGTGCCTTACGGCGCAATCTACTTTCTTAGAGATAATATATTCCTAATAGACATAGGCGTGAAAATTCAAAATAGAATCAATTCTTATCCAGAAATTATCAATTACTTCTCCGTGTTCCCAGTTAAGTGTTCCCTGTTCCCTCTTTTCCACCAGAGGTCTAATAATAGCCTAACGCACCCTACTGGACTGACACAGCTAAAACTGTACATTAGAAAAATGACTTAATATCTAATAAATTCAGACTTTCCCTAACTACTACAAATTTTGCTGACTTTTGGAGTGTTTATAATGTGAGCGTCTCGCTCATATCAAATCCGCTTGCTTTGGAGTATTAAGAAACCGGGTTTATGGGAGGTAGATGTTAGTATGGTGGAGTATTTAATAAACCCGGTTTCTCTACTTTTTTATACCGATGCTACCGGATTTTATATCACCCATGAGAGCAAGATGCTCTCACTAGCCAAAATATAATTTTAACAGACCATTACAAAGGTTTCAAAATTTCTGGATAAATATTGATTTTGCGCTAACCTTAAATCATATTTGCTATAATTTTTTTAAATTTTCCATTATTATCTAATAACATGAAATCAGCAACAGTCAAACAGTTATTTATCCATCCAGTTAAGGGGTTAACTCCTAAAGTTTGTCAGAGTCTTTTCCTAAATGCGGGTCATGGTATTAGAGGAGATCGCGCTTTTGCTTTGATGTTTCTTGACTCTGAAAACCAGACCCCAGCAAAAGTAATACCTTGGATGAGGAAAAAGCATTTTGCTGTACAGAATGACTGGCCTGGTTTAGCTGCGTTAGATTGCGATTTTGACCCAGCAACAGATGTTTTGACTGTGCGACAGCAAGGGGTTCAGTTGGTCAGGGAGAATACAAGTTTGTCTGAGGGTCGCGATCGCTTAAGTGCTTTTTTTACAGATTATTTAACGACTCTGGAAGCGAACAAAGGGGCGCAACATCCTCATAAAGCACCTTTGCAGTTAGTAGGGGATGGGAAAAACAGTCGTTACCCTGACAGGGAACCCGTACATATTTCTATTATTAGTCAAGCAACTATGGATGATTTGGCAGCAAAGACTGGTCAGGTATTAGATGTGCGGAGATTTCGTCCTAATGTGGTTGTGGGAGGAATTGATGCTTGGTCAGAATTTGATTTGGTGGGGAAAAAGTTGTGTTTAGGTGAAGCTGAGATTACTGTTACTGCTAAGATTAGGCGGTGTATGAATATTGAGGTTGACCCAGAAACTGGCGATAGCGATGTTCCATTATTATCGGTGCTGAAAGAAAAATATGGTCACGCTCACACGGGGGTATTAGCAACTGTTGATAGTGATGGGGTAGTGGCGGTGGGAAGTATTTTACAGGTTTTGAGTCTTTAAGTATCTAGTGGCGTGACACACCACACCTAAAATGTTCCAATAGTAGTGGCGGGTTCCGTGTTAAATTAATGGTATCAAAATTTGATTAAATGAACCCGCCCCTGTTTTCCCATGTTAAATAACTATAATAAACAATCTTTCCCTAACCTTGTAGGGACGTTGCATACAATGTTCCTATATTGCGCTTAATTAATGTTACTTGATATAAGTTCTGATAATATTAGTTTCTTGTTTTTTTAGGAAAAATCATTATAATCTAAAAAAAACCGATAGGAAATTAAATTATGGAAAGTCAATTATCTGGAAGTTGGCAAGACTGGGTAGGAGTTGCAGGTTATGTTTTATTTGCAGGTTTTATTGTCTGGCGCGTACTAACAATGCCAGCAAAGTAGTCAAAAAATACGAGGTACGGGAGCAATATGCTCCCACTGTCGCGCCTCCTAACAAACATAATAACAATGCACCAGCATATTTATACTTCAATCTCCCCATATCCCCACACTCTCCTACTTCCTTCTGCCGTTTACACGTTTCCTAACCCGCTTTGACAGGTGATAAAAATCGTGAGGTTTGTTTCCCAGAGGTTAACCCCTGCAAGCTCTTGAACAAATACCATTGTTGGGAAATTTGGATTGAAAATTAAAAATTATTCACCCCTCTCCTCGTAGGAGAGGGGTTGGGGGAGAGGTCATACCCATAACTATACCACCTTATAATCCATATACCACAAAGTACAATCTGACTTATCCTCAAAATATACAGCAGTTTCCGAAGCTATGAGGTACATATATTGAGGGTTTTAGGGAGTAGGGGAGTAAGGGAGTAGGGGAACAAGTAAAAAATATTTACCCTATCAAAAGTCCAGTTATTGTACCTCATAACAACGGGAAGCGCTGTATCAAAAATTCCTGCAAATGCCTTCCCTGCAACAACAAAGGTGGTTGGTCTGGTTTCTGCAACCAATCTAACTTTTGGCGTTCAGGAGCGAGCGCTACTATTTTAAACCGTTCGATAAATACAAGCCTGGTTTGATCTTTATATGAAATCTAGTATAGCTGGTTTACTAATAAGCTTAAAAGATGCCGATAAATAATTTGACACGATAGCATAATAAAACTCAAATGACTTGGGAGATTCTACCATCAGTATTAGACATCTCCAGAAAAGAGGGAACAGGAAACACAGAGAAGTAATTGATTTTACTTTTGATTTTTGGAGAGGTCTATGAGTAAAAACTCCAAGTAGGGTTCGAGCGCTCAAGTCAAACCCCAACTAGGCAT
>NZ_JAAHGT010000223.1 GCF_010672385.1 Okeania sp. SIO2F4 | reverse complement strand
TTAAAAATAAAAATTGTCAAATTACTTTAATAGATAAACACGATCATATTGTGTTTACTCCCTTGCTTTATGAGGTAATTACAGGAGAACTTGAACCTTGGGAAATATTTCCTCGTTTTGATAAACTTATCAAAAATAAAAAAATACAGTTTTGCAAAGATACGGTTGAAGACATTGATTTCAAAAATCGTCAAGTTAAACTTTTAGAACAAGGAATTTTAGCTTATGACTACTTAGTTATTGCTGTGGGAGTGACTAATGGAAAATTACCAACTGGTGCAGAAAATGTTTTGACATTCCGAACTTTAGCTGATACTCAACTCCTGGAACAAAAACTACAAAGTTTGGAAAATTCTAATAAAGAATTAATTCGGGTAGCTATTGTGGGTGGGGGTCCGAGTGGAGTAGAATTAGCAGGAAAAATAGCAGATAGATTGGGAAGACGGGGAGAAATACGTTTAGTAGAAAGAGGAAAAGAAATCCTGAAAAGTTTTACTTCAGCTACTCGCAAAAATGCTCGACTTGCTTTAGATAAACGAAATGTTTTAATCAGTTTAGAGACAAGTGTGAATTCTATTGAAGTTGACCAAATTACTTTATGGCAGTCTAATGAAAGTGCTATTATTCCAACAGATTTTGTACTCTGGACAGCAGGTACTCAAGTGAGAGAGTGGGTGAAAGATTTGGATTGTTCCCATAATTCAAGAGGTCAACTTATTTGTGAGCCAACTTTACAGTTGGTTGACTATCCAGAAGTATTTGCACTGGGAGATATTGCTGATATTTTATATCCTAATGGTAAAAAACTTCCAGCCACAGCTCAAGTTGCTTATCAACAAGCAAGTCAAGCAGCTAAAAATTTGTGGAAAATTTTAAATAATAAACGTCCCAGACCTTTTCATTATTTACATTTAGGCGAAATGATTACTTTAGGAAAAAATGCTGCTGCTGTTTCCAGTTTTGGTATTAGTTTGCATGGTTGGTTAGCAGCTTTAGTGAGACTTGGTGTTTATCTACAACGTTTACCGACTCTCGATCATGGTTTTCAAGTTTTATGTAATAGAGTAAAAATTTGGATTGCTAAAAGGAAAAAATAGCAAAGTAATACTATTTCTCGAAAACCTTTTTACATATTCTTGAGTAGGGGAGTAGGGGAGTGGGGGAGTAGGGGAGAAGTAAAAACATAAATAATTAACACGCGAGTAGTTAGTAATTATCAAAAAGATTATCTTGACTTTGTTAATTACTTAATAATTTACAGCAGATTGCAAGTAAATGAGGTACAGTCCTTAATTTGATAAATTCCCACCATTTTTAAAACTGGTATACAAACTATTTTTCCTGTACCTCATAAACCTGAAATACGCTGTAAGTGTCACCTAATAATAATTGGTATAACTTGGTGTTTAATTTAGCTAAAAAAAATAAATAAAGGCAATTACAATGATGGTAGATGATTTAAAGAAGGAAAAAAATTCAATACTAAACTATTGGAAACTGCTGTTTTTAATAGACTAAAAAATTGGATTGCTAAAATGGTAAAAATAGCAAGGTAACTTGAGATTTAGTTTAGCTAAAGAAGTTAAATAAAGGCAATTACAATGATGGTAGATGATTTAAAGAAGGAAAAAAAAATCAATACTAAACTAGAGGAATTATTTGGTTTAGACTTGCGATCGCTGGCTCTATTTAGAGTTGGGTTGGCATTGATAATTATTGTAGAATTAATTATCCGTGCTGGAGATTTAACAGCTCATTATAGTGATGCTGGAGTGATGCCTCGGACATTACTCAAGGAAATTTCAAATCCTTTTCATTGGTCAATAAATTCAATTAGTGGTGAACCTTTTGTACAGGGTTTAATTTTCTTATTTGCAGGAATAGTAGCTATAGCTTTGCTAGTAGGATATCAAACTAGATTAGCAACTATTGCAATGTGGGCGTTTATTATTTCTATTCATAATAGAAATCCAGTCTTAATTTTTGCTGCCGATCATGTACTACGCGCTCTACTTTTCTGGGCAATGTTTTTACCGTTAGGAGCAAATTATTCGATAGATAGCGCTCTTAATTCTTCAACAGAAAAATTGCCTAAGCGTATTGCTTCTGCTGCTACTGTGGCATTTATGATTCAAATGGTTCTGATTTATGCAGGTTCAGCAGCTTATAAGACTAAAAGTGAGATTTGGTGGCCTGATGGAGATGCGGTTTATTATGCTCTGAGTTTTGATGGATATGCTACGGCATTTGGGCAATTTTTACTAAGTTTTCCTCAGCCTATATTAAAGTTACTAACCTGGGCAGCTCTTTGGTTTGAATGGTTAGGACCTTTTATGATTTTTATTCCTTTTGCAATTACGTTTTTCCGTTCTGTTTCTGTTGTTTCTTTTATTCTTTTACATATCAGTTTTGGTTTGTGTTTTACTTTGGGAATATTTCCCTATTTAAGTATTGTTAGTTGGTTTGCTTTGATTCCTACAGCAGTATGGGATAATTGGCAGAAAAAAATTCAGACAAATGAACGGCAAGGATTGAAAATTTATTACGATGCAGATTGTGGATTTTGCAAGAAAGTTGTTTATCTGTTACGCACATTTTTAATTTTACCAGGAACGCCAATAACAACTTGTCAAACTGATGAATCTATCTATGCTGATATGCAGGAGAAAAATTCTTGGGTGGTGGTAGACTGGCAAGAAAATCGACGTTTTAAATGGGAGGCTTTGGTTTATGTTTTTAGTTTGTCTCCTATATTTAAACCTTTGGCTTTTGTTATGGGTTTACCATCAATAATACCTCTGGGAACGAAATTTTATGAAACTATTGCTAATAATAGAAAATTTGCCGGAAATTTTACTAAACCTTTTAAATTTCGTCCTTTAGACATACGTCCTTATCGAGGTTTAAATATTGTTGTATTTTTACTACTTATCTACACTTTGATTTGGAATGTAAAAGGTTTTGTGACGCAAACTTATCAAAGAAGAAAAGTAGAAAAGCAGGATTTAATTACTAAAGCTCATAAATTATTTAGACGTAGAACTGTTCAAAAATTAGATGTGGTTGGTAAGCTGACAAAGTTAGACCAATCTTGGAGTATTTTTGCACCTGCTCCACCGAGAGATGATGGTTGGCACGTTATTCAGGGTAATTTAAAAAATGGGAAAGAGGTTGATGTTTTATATGAGAAAGGAGAGTCTGTAAGTTGGGATAAGCCAACAATGAAACAGTTCAATAAATTGTATAAGAATATGCAGTGGCGGAGTTATTTTCTGACTTTAAATCGAGCGATTGGAAAAAAACTTTATCCTTATTATGCAGAGTATGTTTGTCGTGAATTGAATAAAAGGAATGAGGGTGCGGAAAGATTAGAAAGTTTGGATATTTTCTTTATGGAGGAGAGAACTGTTCCGCCAGGAGAGACACAAACTGTGGAAAAGAAAAGTGTGATGCAAAAATCTTGTTCAGATGAGCAAAAAGATATTTAGGGAGAAGGTGATTAGGTATGTTATTTAACTCTTATGTTTTTATCTTTGGTTTTTTACCTTTAACTCTGATTATATTCTTTGCTTTAACCAAGTTTGGTTTAATTAAGGCTGCTAAGGTTTGGTTAACTGCTAGTTCTTTTGCTTTTTATGGTTATTGGAATGTTGCTTATTTGCCTCTGCTCATAATTTCAATTTTATGGAATTTTCAAATGGGGAAATTTATTGCTGAGGCTAAACCGGAAAGCAAGCGAGCAAATGTTTTACTTTGGGTGGGTATAGCTGTTAATTTAGCAATAATTTCCTATTATAAATATGCAAACTTTTTCTTGGATACTGTTAACTCGGTAGTTTCTACAAATTTGAATGCTGGGAAAATTATTTTACCTTTGGCAATTTCTTTTTATACTTTTACTCAGATAGCTTATTTAGTAGATGCTTATCGTGGGGAAACAAGAGAGACTAATTACGATTTACTTACTTATAGTTTCTTTGTTGTTTTCTTTCCGCAATTAATTGCCGGACCTATTTTACGCCACGATGAACTTATTCCTCAGTTTCGTCAATTGCGTAATTTTATTTTTTCCCAGAAAAATATGGCTTTGGGTTTGAGTCTTTTTGGTCTGGGTTTGTGTAAAAAAGTTTTGATAGCTGACACTATATCGCCTTGGGTAGCATTAGCTTTTAATAATGCTTCTGAGTTGAGTTTTCTTGAAGCTTGGGTAGGAGCTTTAAGTTACACTTTTCAGCTATATTTTGATTTTTCTGGTTATTCTGATATGGCGATAGGTTTGGGGTTGATGTTTAATATTAAATTACCGATTAATTTTAACTCTCCCTACAAGGCTACTTCTATTAGTGATTTTTGGCGACGCTGGCATATTACTTTATCCAATTTTCTGAGAGATTATTTATATATTCCCCTCGGTGGAAGTCGTCGCGGAGAAGTGCGTCGTTATAGTAATCTTTTGACAACAATGCTGTTAGGTGGATTATGGCATGGTGCAGGTTGGACTTATGTAATTTGGGGAGGTTTACACGGTACATATTTATGTATTAATCATGGTTGGCGAAAGTTAAATATTCCGATGCCGAAAGTATTGGCATGGGTAATTACTTTTGTTGCTGTTATTGTTAGTTGGGTGTTATTTAGAGCGCAAAATATTCAGGATGGTCTAGAAATTTTACAGACAATGGCAGGTCTGAATGGAGTAGTTATACCAGGGGAAGCAAAAGGTAAATTATCTGTGTTAACTAATTTTGGTTTTCAACTTAAGTCTTGGTCGGATATGAACTATTTGCCGGAATTTTTGGGGAGTCAAATTTTCTCAATTTTGACTTTGATCGGCTTAACTTTTTCTGTAAGTTTCCTACCAAATACTCAGGAAATTTTAGCAAAGTTAAAACCTACTTGGTGGTGGGCAGTTTGGATTGGTGTTTTGACCAGTGTAGCTTTATTATCCTTGAATCGTGTGTCTGAATTTCTTTATTTCCAATTTTAATTATTTAGATAAATATGAGTATCAATAATCAACTTAGTTCTAGTTACTCTCAACCTTTAAATGCCGAAAAATCAGAAAAAAATTTGGGAAGTAAAAGAAAATATCTTCGATATAATTGTATATTTTTACTGTCGATATTTATCCCTGTAGTTACTGTAGGAGTATTCAATATTGTTATAGATCCTTATGATGTGTTTAATACTCCCAATTTCTTAGGAATAAATCATTCAAAACCTCGGAAAGATAATAGCGACCGCCTATTTAAAGCAACTGATATTATTCGCATTAAACCCGTGACAATTTTAATCGGCTCATCTAGAACAAAACGCGCTCTAGACCCAAATCATCCAGCTTTAGAAAATGAGCAGCCAGCTTATAATTTAGCACTCAATAGTATTAATTCTTATGAAGTACGACGCTATTTAGAACACGCAATAGCTAATCAAAAACAATTAGGCTTAGTTATTGTTGGCTTAGATTTTTTTATGTTTCGTAAATCTAACACTAATGAAGCAAATTTTTCTGAACAAAGATTAGAAAAGCGGCATATTTCCTTAAAAGATTTGATAGATGTAATATTCTCTCTAGATGTATTATTAGCCAGTCAAGAAACAATAATTGATAGTAAAAAAACTCTCCCCGCTCAACTTCGCTATGGAGACTACAATGGATTTATACCTAAGTTAAATCCAGATAGAGAAAGAATACAATCAAGATTTGAAAAGTACATCAATATCTATCATAAATCTTATACCGATCAATATAAACTATCTACTCAATTCTTAGATGAATTAAAAAAAATAGTAGATTTGTGTCAAGAAAATCAAATTAAGTTAGTACTATTTATTTCTCCTGCCCATGCAACTCAGTGGGAAGCAATTAGAAGCTCAGGCAAATGGTCAATTTTTGAAGAATGGAAACGTAAAATTGTCAAAATAACCCCCGTATTTGATTTTTCTGGATATAACAGTATCACAACGGAACCTATTCATAATCAGATGGAAAACTACACAGATAATTCTTATTACACCCCGAAAGTAGGAAATTTAGTTCTTGACAGAATTCTATCTTACAAGGAAAAAGATGTTCCAGGAGATTTTGGAATTTTAATTAATCCAGAAAATATTGAATCTCATCTCGTAAAAATTCGTCAAGACCGAGAAATTTGGGCTAAAAATAATCCTGATGAAGTGAACTTGGTAAAAGAAATTAAACAAAAATATGATGCGTTACTAAACTAGATCAAAATTATATCTGACATATTAAATTAACTAAAATATACTTTGACTTGGAGGCAAATTATGAGCATTAATAATCAACTTAGTTCTACTTACTCTCAAGCTTCATCTCCCAAAAAATTAGAAAAAATTGTGGGAAAGAGAAAAAAATATCGCAGATTTAATTGGATATTTTTGTTGTCAGCATTTCTCCCTATAGTAGGTGTAGGAGTATTCAATATTATTGTCGATCCTTATGATGTATTTAATACTCCCAATTTCTTAGGAATAAATCATTCAAAGCCTCGCAAAGATAATAGCGATCGCCTGTTTAAAGCAAATGATATTATTCGTATTAAACCTATAACAATTTTGATAGGTTCATCCAGAACAAAACAAGGTTTAGATCCGAATCATCCAGCATTAGAAAATGAGCAACCTGCTTATAATTTATCTTTGAATGGTCTGAATATTTATGAATTACGACGTTACATAGAACACGCGATCGCTAACCAAGAAGAATTAGATTTGATTATTCTCGGCTTAGATTTTTTTATGTTCAACACATTCTTAGAAAATCAACCGAGCTTTTCTGAAAATAGATTAGAAAAACGGCATATTTCCTTAGCAGATTTTGTCAATATTACCTTTTCTTCAGATGCACTTATAGCAAGTAAAGAAACTATAGTTGAGAGTAAAAAAAATCCGCCAGATAATATTGGTTATGGAGAAAATGGATTTATGCCATATCGAAATCCTGACCCAGAAAAAACTCAGTGGAGATTTAAGAATAGTATCAATGTTTATTATAATTTTAATGCTAAATATCAATTATCTACTCCATTAGATGAATTGAAAAAAATCGTAGATTTATGCCAACAGCACAAAATCAAATTAATCTCATTTATTTCTCCCTCTCATGTGACTCAGTGGGAAGCAATTCGAGCAACAGGTGAGTGGTCAACTTTTGAAGACTGGAAACGTGAAGTTGTAGAAATTACTCCTGTATTTGATTTTTCCGGATACAACAGTATTACATCTGAACCTATCTATAATGAAATGGAAAATTATACAGATAATTCTCATTACACTCCTAAAGTAGGGAATTTAATTTTGAACCGAATTCTTGATTATGAACAGGAAGAAGTTCCAGAGGATTTTGGGATTTTAATTAATCCAGGAAATATAGAATCTCATTTAACAAAAATTCGTCAAGACCGTGAAGTTTGGGCAAAAAATAATCCTGATGAAGTGAAGTTGGTAAAAGAAATCAAAGATAAATATGATGAAAAACTGGCAGAAAAAGCAGATAAGTAATTCTAAAATAGAAATAAATAAGTAAGTCAATTAAAAATATTAACACCATGAATTTTGATAAACCATCTCCTAAAAAAAAATACTTCAATTATTAAACAACTACTATTTATCTAATATTGGGATAATTCTTTTACTAATTTTGGCAACAGTTATTATCAATTGGAGAATGATCAATGATGGGTTAAATGGAAAGATAGATATGATTTGGCACATCACTTGGTTGCAACACTTTTCTGCTCAAGTTTATGAGGGAATTCATTATCCTCGTTGGTTAGCTGGTACTAATTATGGCTATGGTAGTCCGACTTTTGTTTTTTACCCACCCTTAGTTTATTACTTAGGTACATTTCTGAAATCTTTTGGTTTAAATATTGAGAAAACTGTTATTATTTTATATTCTTCAGCTATTTTTTTCTGTGGTTTGAATTTTTATATTTATGGTCGAAGTCGTTGGGGAATTATTCCTTCTTTGGCAGGTGCATTCGCATATATGACTGCTCCTTACTTAGCTTTTACAACTTATTGGGTGAGCAGTCTTTCCTCACTTTTTGCATTTGCATGGATTCCTTTATGTTTTTGGCTGACTGAAAAAACAATTATTCAACCAAGATGGGGAATAGGACTAACTTTTTTATGGGCAATCCTAGCTTTAACTCATCTGCCAAGTCTACTTCTATTTTTAGTTTTTTGGTTATTTTATACATTATTCTTATTTTTTAATTCCTCTTGGAAAGTTTTTTTGCTAACAGTTCTGTGTGCTGCAATTGGCTTAGGAATAGTATCATTTTACTTACTGCCAGCTGTTCTAGAAAAGTCTCTCGTAAATATAGAGGTGATGAAAGAAATAGGAGGAGGTTTTCAAGTATCTATGCTTGGAGCTGCTAACAATCCTCTGATTCCTTTAAAGTTAAATAGTAGACCACCACACATCTTTGTTCATCAGTCATTAGCAATTGTTGTCCTGGCTTTAATTACTATAGTTTTCTTTCGGAGAGATATAAAAGCAACTAGAGAAACTCGATGGTGGTTCAGTTTTGCCCTTGGTTTAGGATTTTTTATGAGTTATCTATCTTGGCCAATTTGGCAAGTTGTTCCAATTTTACAATCAGTTCAGGTTTCTTTTAGATTACTTTTTATTTTTTCTTTTGTTGGAGCAGCATTGTATTCAGTTGTAACAAAGGGAATTATTAATCTTCAGCCGAAGTTTAAATATCCACTTTTATCAATAATGATTTTAATACTAACGATCAATTTTAGTTTTGATTATAAACTTTCTCGTAGATTTCCTACACTTAATAATCCGGGTCAAGCAAATCTCGAACATCTTACTGAAGTAAAAACAGCTCTGGAAGAACCTTATACAGATAAATTGAGAGACGTTGCTGAATATATTCCTTTATTAAGTAATGGAAAATCTCCTGACGCTCCTATTATTGGACAACCCCGTGTTTCTGTGATTCAGGGAACAGCAACAGTTGAAATCCAAAGTTGGAATAGCTATCAGAGACTTCTAAAAATAGATGCTGAAGAGTCATCAACTATTAGAATTAGAACATATTTTTATCCTGCTTGGCACTTGTATCTCAATCAAGTTTCTTATCCAATTAACGTTTTATCAGATGGAACAATTGGTTTTAAGTTAAATCCTGGTTCCTATGTAGTCAAATTAAATTATCAACATACTTTTGCTTTTATTGTAGGGATGATATTTAGCACGATTAGCATTTTATTGATGATTGCCTTATGGGTAATAGAGTTCAAATTTAATTTATCAAAGAAGATTATTTAGCTAGATAGAAAAAAAATTTATTTAAGGGCTTCAAGTAAAGTTTTAGGCTGTTTTATTCTTGGAATTATCAATTTATAGTCGGTGTAATTATTAGTATTTTTAGTATTATTATACTTGTGAGTTACTGATATAAATTTGCTTGAAGCAATAATAAAAATTCTTAGTCGATCAAACCATATATTTCAAGTAGCAAGTCAAATTATTCCATAAGTTATTAGTTGGGAAGCTATACTGTTCAAGCGTTACATTTTTATTATTGTTTTTTTACCTGTAACTCTGATTATTATACTATTTAGTTTAATAAGGTTTATTAAAGAAAGTTGCTAAAGTTTGTTTACCGATAAATTGTGGTCTAAAGCCTCCCCTTTTAAATTGATAATTATCTCTCCCTAAAACATATTGGATTTACGCGGAGCGTGAAAATTTTTTCTTGTTTCTCCACGGCGAGTGAGAGGCTTTAAACCTTAATTATTCGGTAATTATGTAGTTTCACTCACTCCAAATTCAATTCCTAGCAGTTGAGCTTATTCTTATTATTGTTTATTGTGGAATTTTTATGCTTGTTTTAATCACTTTTCTAGCTGTTCATACTTGATGCCTAATAAACTTTCTGATTCTTGTGGATGATTGTGAATGTACCCAACCATGCAGGTCATAATTTGCCATCAAAAATTACATTTTTTATTACTCTCTCACAATTGATTTATTTTTCGGAGATGTCTATTGAGTAGATACCCTTATTTGCTTCTGCTAATAATTTTAATTTTCTTTAATTATCCAATTTTTAAATTTATTCCGGAAACTAAATCAGAAGCTAGAAGAATGTTTTGTCAACATTTGTCAACATTTAGAGAAGTTAAGTAATTGGGTAAGCTTGTGACACAAGAAGCTACTTTGAAAGGTTTCTTATCCAAAACATCTAAGATTCTCCCTAAATTCTCTTTTCCACCTTATTTAATTGAAGGGGGGATAGTTTTTCTGATATTTGTAGCCACTTTAATTATAAATTCGAGGATGATTAGGCATGGACTTAATCTTAATTTCAATGTCGATATTAAGTGGCATCTTACATGGATTCAACATTTTTCTCAACAACTCTCTGAAGGAATTTTATATCCTAGATGGCTGGCTGGAACTAACTACGGTTATGGTAGTCCTACTTTTGTATTTTACCCTCCTCTTGTTTACTATCTTGGCTCGTTTCTCAAATTAAGTGGATTAAATATTCAAGATACTGCCATTATTCTTTTCTCCTCAGCACTTTTCTTGTCAGGTTTGACTTTTTATATTTATGGTCGAAATAAGTGGGGAAAGATTACTGCCTTAGCTGGTGCATTGATTTATATGACATCCCCATATATTGCTCATGATATCTACTATCGAGGAGGTTTATCATCCATATTTGTTCAGATATGGATTCCCTTACTTTGGTGGCTAACTGAGCAGTCTTTCTCAGGGAAAAAATGGCGATTGGGATTAGCTATTTGTTGGACAATTATTGCTTTAACTCATACTCCAAGTTTGTTGCTTTGTGCAGTTGTCTGGTTGATTTATACATTATTTTTTCTACTCAATAAACCTTGGAAAGCTGTAGTAGAAACAATTTTATCTGCAGGTGTAGGATGGGGAATAGCTTCTTTCTATTTACTACCAGCTATTCTGGAAAAACGTTTTGTTAATATTGAGGTAATGAAGGAGGTTGCCAGAGGAGTTAAATATAATATTTTTAATTTAACACAGCTTTTTAATCTAATTCAGAATAATTATGAGGTTGCCTATATTTTTCTTCATCAGTTCTTAGCAATTGCTCTGTTAATAATAATTGCTTTTGTTTTCTGTCGCTGTCAGTCTGCTGTTCTTCAGGAAACTTGCCATTGGAGTATTTTTGCACTTACTTTAACTTTTTTTATGAGTTCCTGGTCTGAATTTATCTGGCAAGCTAGTCCAACTTTACAAATGGTTCAGTTTCCCTGGCGATTATTACAGATTTTTTCTTTTGTTGGAGCTGTCTTATCTGCAACAGTTTTCAGTGGAATTCTTAAACTTCGTCTGCGTTCTCGATTTTTATTATCCCTAGTAATTGTTGTAATTTTGCTGATGAATTTTAGGTACTTTCATAAACGATCCACCGAATACATAGCACTTCGTAACCCAGGACGAGCTAATACTGAACATCTTCAATATATCAAAACAATTATGAATGACCCCTACACGGGTAAGTTGAGAGATGTTGAAGAGTACCGTCCTCTCCTAAAAAATGGTTCTTCTTCTCCACCTGTACCGCTTATTGGTCAACCCAAGATTTCTGTTATTAGTGGTCAGGCAAAAATAAATATCCAGGAATGGCAAAGCTACAATAGAATATTTTCTGTGACTA